>CALZJV010000623.1 GCA_945787595.1 uncultured Desulfobacterales bacterium
CGCTGCGTTTTTTGTATTGCCACATTACGACGGACACCACCTTCCAATAACCCAGATTGTCGGTGGAATCGTGTTTGCAATCGCCTACGAAAAAGAAAACAGTCTGTTGGTACCGATCACGATTCACTGCCTGGGTAACATTGCCATTTTCAGCCTGACGTTTTTATCCTGAAATTCAATATTCTTCCCTCCACCTTCCTCCACCTTTTTATGAATTCAAAAAATATCTTTAACACGCCAAAATTATTTTAAAAATCGAGAACCTTTCATTTTTTCTTCTTGACACCTTGTATGATTTATATTCTAATGGGGAACAAAGTGGATAAAAGTGGATGGAATATTAGGAATCAATGTTTCGAGGAAGCTCCTTTCATACAATTGACACCAAAGGGCGTATCATCATACCGACCCGGTTTCGGGATGTCATAAAGGCAGATGGCGCCGATAGTGTCATGGTATCCCGCATAGACAACTGCGTGGTAGCTTATGCAATGGAAAAATGGCGCAAATTGGAAAACCAAGTCCTCTCTTTGCCCAAACCCAGTGCGCGCATGCGCCGCTTCAGGCGGGTATTTGTCGGCGGTGCCTTTGAGTGTAGCTGCGACAAGCAGGATCGCATCCTGATACCATCCACCTTGAGAGCGTATGCTTCACTTGACAAAGATATCGTCCTGGTCGGTGCGCTGGAGCGTTTTGAAATTTGGTCACGGGGAAATTGGGATAAAGAAGTCCTGAGCCTGGATGAAGATATGCAAAATGAGGAGGTTAGAAGCGAAATTGACGAATTAGGAGTCTAAGCAGATGAGGTACCGACATATCCCTGCCATGCCGAAGGAAGTGGATTATTACCTCAATTGCCAGCCCGGAAAAATATTCGTCGACGGCACCATCGGCGGTTGCGGGCACGCCGGGAAAATTTGCGAAAAAATTCTCCCGCAGGGATTGTTGATCGGTATTGATCAGGATATGGATGCCATTGCCAATGCTGAAAAAATCCTGGGAATCTACGCATCAAATATCCGCCTGTTTCACGGCAATTTCATTCATCTTCCTGATTATCTGTCACAATTAAAAATTGCTGCGGTCGACGGAATTCTTCTGGATCTCGGTGTGTCACTCCACCAAATTGAAAACAGCGGCCGGGGATTCAGCTTCAGAGCAGACGAACCGTTGGACATGCGCATGGATAAACAATCGGGAGAAACTGCGGAAAATCTGATCAACAATCTGGCCGCGGAAGATCTGCGAAACCTCTTTAAAGACTACGGCGAGGAACGCTGGGCAAAGCAAATCGCTCATAAAATCGTAAAAGCCAGAACGCAAAAAAAGATTCGGACCAGCAAACAGCTGGCGCAAATGGTCATTGATGCAATCCCGGGACATGCATTGTCCAAACAAAAGATCCACCCGGCCACCCGGGTCTTCATGGCGCTGCGAATCGCGGTCAATCAGGAGCTGGACAGACTGAAAACTTTCATGGACCAGGCCGTGGGTTTTCTGAATCCCGGCGGCCGCCTGTGTGTGCTCTCGTTCCACTCACTGGAAGATCGCATCGTGAAACACCGATTGAAGGCCCTTGAAAAAGGCTGTTCGTGCCCACCGCAGCTGCCCAGGTGTGTTTGCGGTCAAATTCCGCAAGTCAGCATTCTAACAAAAAAGGTGGTACGCCCCTCAACAGAAGAAGTTATCGCCAACCCCATGGCTAGAAGCACTCGGCTGCGAGCGGCAGAAAAGCTTTAGCGGACTGATAACCCGCCTCCGCCGCTCTCCGAGCTACGGCGCGGCAGGCAGAGAGCAACAAATAGCAGCTGAAGACTGTCATCCGGAGATGATCTAAATGATTATGAGGATCAAAACCATTTAAAAAAACAAGATGGGCAAAAAAAAGAAACGCAAACAGCGCAACCCGAAAGTAATCGCAGTCTTTCTATGTTTGATGCTCGTTTTTATCGCAGAGCTTCTTTTCTACACCTGGTGCAGGGTGCAGAGCGTTCGCACTAAATATGAACTCACGGAGCAAACGTCCCACATGCGGCAACTCGCTGCCATGCAGGACAACTTAAAAATTGAATTGGCGCGTCTGAAATCGCCTTCACGCATCGCGACAATTGCTAAAACACAGCTTGGTCTAATCACGCCGACATCGAAACAAATGATTTTATTGCCGTAGAATCCTGGTCATGAGTTATTAATTCTGCCTTAGTAATTATTTTTATGAATATTCTGGTAAAATATTTTCGCCACCAAGACACCAAAACACAAAGACAGATTTTAGCAAACAGTTTTACTTTGTGTCTTTGTGCCTTTGTGGCCATTGTTCCGGTTTATCCGGATTGAGTTATGGAAAATAAATATTTCAGATTGCGGATACTGCTTGTGGGCGCCCTTTTTCTGGCTTCTTTTATGGGAATCGCAGCCAAAGCAATTCATCTTCAGGTTTATCGCAGCCCGTGGTTATCCCAAAAGGCGTCCGACCAATACGAACAATCGTCTACCGCATCTGCCAAACGCGGCATCATTTATGATCGCAACCTTCGGGAAATGGCGGTCAGCATTGATGTGACATCCATAGCCGCCTATCCATCCCGGCTAAAAAACACAAAGTTCACTGCTAAAGTGCTGGCCGATATCTTAAATTTGGACGCCGGCAAGATCCGACGCAAACTTACGGTAAACAAACCGTTTGTTTGGATCAAACGCCAAACGACTGCCAAGGAAACCAGGGCCGTTAGAGATCTTAAGATACCGGGCATAGAATTCGTAAAAGAGTACAATCGCTTTTATCCCCATACGACCCTGGCTGCCCAGGCACTGGGTTTTACGGGGCTGGACGGAGCCGGCCTGGAAGGCATCGAATTTTATTACAATCAGCATCTCAAAGGGGCACACAGAAATTTTACCGTCTTCAAGGACGCGCTGGGCAACGGCTTTCGTGCCGAGCCCGAGCAATCTGCTAAAAATCTTGGTCATGACCTGATTCTGACCATTGACAGCAACATCCAGTATATAACCGAAAAAGCCCTGCAGGAAGCAGTGGACCAATATTCGGCTCTCTCCGCCCTATCTATTGTTGTGCAGCCGCGCACCGGGGCTATTTTGTCAATTGCCCATTATCCGCATATTAATCCGAATGCCTACTCTGAATTCGAAAAATCTCTCTGGCGCAACCGGGCCATCACCGATTCATTTGAACCGGGATCAACCATGAAAATTTTCAGCGCTGCCGCCGCTCTCGAGTATGGTAAAACCACGCCGAGCAGTATATTTTATTGTGAAAATGGTGCCTACCGAATCGGAAAAAACGTGGTCCACGACATTCACAAACATGGATGGTTGTCGTTACAACAAATTATCAAGTTTTCTAGCAATATCGGGGCAGTAAAAGTCGGTCAAAAGGTGGGTGCCAAGAATCTATACCGCACGTTGCGAAATTTTGGATTCGGCCAGAAAACGGGCATCGACTCTCCGGGTGAAACAACCGGCATCCTGTCCAATTACTCATCCTGGTCGAATATAGACACCGGTGCCATTTCGTTTGGCCATGGGGTTTCCGTCTCAGCGATTCAAATGGTCACGGCGGTTTCCGCGATTGCAAATGGCGGTATTCTCATGAAGCCTTACATTGTACAACAAATTGTCGATCAACACGGACATCCCGTTAAGCGGTTCAATCCGCAAAAAATCAGAAGAGCCATTTCCGCCCGCTCCGCTAAAATAGTCAAAAATATCATGAAAACGGTCATCACAGAAGGCGGCACCGGAGTGAACGCCGCCCTCGACGGATATTCCGT
>CALZJV010000624.1 GCA_945787595.1 uncultured Desulfobacterales bacterium
TTTAGACGGTCAATTTAATATTAATATAGTGTTTCTGCTCCCACCGGTGCTGGTCATGGTATGTGCATATAAAAAAATACCGGCGATTCCCGGAATTACAGCGGGTGTTCTTTCGGCCGCTATTTTAGGCTTTCTTTTCCAGGGCAATGGATTCGGCGATTTTTTAAGCGCCGGATATGGCGGTTACACCAGCAGCACCGGGGTGGAGGCCGTCGACAGTCTTCTGACCAAAGGCGGTTTTTCTTCCATGTTGTATGCCATATCGATTGTCATCTGCGCCATGATGTTTGGCGGCATCATGGAACATACCAACCAGCTAAAGGTGATCGTCAATAAAATTTTGCAAAAGGCCCATTCAAAAAGCTCTTTAATTACGGCAACGGTGTTAACGGCCTTGGGGGCCAATATCGTTCTTTGCGACCAGTATATGGCCGTGGTGATGGCCGGCAGGATGTATGCCCAGGCTTATCCGGACAGAGGGCTTCACCCGAAAAACCTGTCGCGGGCCGTCGAAGACAGCGCCACGGTAACCGGTTGCCTGGTTCCTTGGAATTCGGGCGGCGTCTACATGGCCGCCACCCTGGGCGTGGCCACCATCGCTTATCTGCCGTTTGCCTTTTTTAACTGGCTGTCGCCGTTGGTTACCTTGATTTACGGTTGGCTGGGCATCACGATCCATCCGATTGATGAAGAAACGAAAAAGCGACTGGCATCACGATCCATCCGATTGATGAAGAAACGAAAAAGCGACTGGAAATGGCAAAGGAAAAAGAAGAAGCGGCTGCCGAAAGTGCCTAGCCCAAAGGCTGTCAGCTAGCAGCCATAAAAGGAGGTTTCAATATGAAGAGAGATGTCTTTAAAGGACTCATTGTATTCGCCGTAATGTTCTTTTGCGCCTTGCCGCTTGCTTTCGGCGCCGATATCGAACTTGCAGAGGATTCAACCCTTGAAGGGATCCTGAGAAGGGGCAAGCTTCGGGTCGGTTTGGAGCCCGGTTACATGCCTTTTGAAATGATTGACAAAAGGGGCGGGTTGCGCCAGCGGGATTTGCGCAGCGGTGACGTGCGCTTCAGGGGGCAGCAGGCAAGCTTTATCGGCTTTGACATCGATGTCGCCAGGGAGATGGCCAGGGCCCTGGGCGTAAAATTCGTTCCGCTCAACACGGCATGGCCCAGCATTATACCGGCGCTAAATCTCGGAAGATTCGATATCATCATCAGCGGAATGTCCGTCACTGAAGAAAGAAAGCTAAGGGTTGATTTTGCCGATTCTTATATGACCATCGGGCAGACCATTCTGGTCAACAAAAAACATAAAGAGGTTGTAACGTCGTACAAGGACCTGAATGATCCCAAGTACATCGTTACATCCAAACCTGCAACCACCGGTGAGCAGGCCGTTAAAAAATTTATGCCCAAATGCACCTACAAACCCTTTGACACCGAACTGGAAGGGGCCATGGAAGTTGTAAAGGGGCAAGCCGATGCGTTTGTCTATGACATGCCTTACAATGTTGTGTTTGTGGCGATGCATGGCGCTGACAATTTGATTTTTCTCGATAAGCCTTTTACGACGGAACCGCTGGCCTGGGCCATCAGAAAAAATGATCCCGATTTTCTAAAATGGCTGAACAAATTTTTAACGGAAATAAAAAAAGATGGGCGTTATGACAAAATCTATAAGAAGTGGTTCAAAAGTACGGATTGGTTCAAATATGTTCGATAAGCTCGATTATTTCGCCATACGTTTTTCGCTGAACTAATTGAATCTCGCGCCCTAACTTTCCTGCAATGGTCGTCGATGTTTAAATGAAACCAGCATAGGATATTTTGGGAAAAAGCAGTTATTCGAAAATACGACTGAATAATTTATCATCCACTGACATGCATTCTTTTTTCAAATAGCTGTATTTCGCCAAAAGCTCTTTTCCTTCCTTGGACAAACGGCTGCCTTCCTTTCTATCAGTATGCACAATTCGGGTATCCAGATGCTTTTCGGTGGCTTTAATTTTACTCCAGACAGCCTTGTAAGACATCTTCATTACTTTGGCGGTTTGGTTAATCGATCCGGTCTGTTCGATGTTCTTCAGAATTTCCGCCCGGCCGTGGCCGATGATGATGTTGTCGTGTTCATCAACGATCCACTGGCTGGATTTTAGTTTCAGTTTAGGCATTAAAATTCCTTTAATCGGTGAGACTGAACTTCAGTGCTCTTAGGCAAAGACTAGATATTGGGTTGACCGGTTTGCCAGTTGAGCCGGTTAAGGGTGGTATTCTTTCGATTTCAACGCACGAACGGGCGCAACCGGCGCAACCGGCCAACGGGCGCAACCGGCGCAACGCAGTTATCGGATACAAGATGTGTGTCCGGTGTTGCTTCTATTTGCCGAAAGGGCAGTGCGGATAAACACACTCATCACAATCCCGGCAAAGTCCTCCGTGCCCGAGAAAAGCCAGCTCGGCCTTGCCAATGCGCTCATCGGCTAAAATACGGGGGAGCACTAAATCTAGCACCGTGATCCGATGATACAAACCGCAAGCCGGTACCCCCAACAACGGTATATCGCCGATATATGCCACCAGAAACATGGCACCCGGAAGAACCGCCGAACCATAGTGCATTTCCGAGACGCCGGCCATTTCGATCCCTTTGCGGGTGACATCATCCGGGTCAACACTCATTCCGCCGCTAAGCATCAGCAAATCGCATCCGCGATCCAGATTATTTTGAATGGCCTCATGAATACGTTTTTCATCATCGGGAGCAAAGGCGATTCCGTCCACCGTCGAGCCCAAGGACCTCACCTTTTCGGTTAGAATCGGCGCAAAGCGGTCTTCAATCAATCCATGGTACACTTCATTGCCCGTGATTACCAAGCCCACCTTGGCCTGCCGCAGGGGTTTGACAGAAAGCACCGCACCGTTCTGTCGGGCGATAGTCGCAGCACGCTCGATACGGACCCTTTTCATGACCAATGGGATGGCCCGTGTGGCCGCCACCTGTTCGCCTTTTTTGACCAGGGTGTGATTGTGCAAGGTGGCGCACATGACTTCATCCACCATATTAAATGCGGCCAAAGCTGATGTATCGACTTTAAATAGACCATCGGTTCCTGCCAGCAGCTTGATTTTACCCTCATGGGGTTCATCTTTCCAGACAATGCCTTCACCGCTAAGGGCATTTGCCAATATAGCGGCTGCCTGATTTTCATGAATTTCGTCCTCCTCCAGATCGATTACATACAGGTTGTTTTTGCCGAGCTTTTGAAGATGGCACAGATCTTCATTACAAACGGTATGGCCTTTGTGAAAGGCCGGGCCCTTGAATTCACCGGGGCGAATCTCGGTAATGTCGTGGGCAAGTTTCGTACCGACGGCATCTTGCAGTTTAATTTTTTTCAGCATGTCCAATCTCCTGGATTCATAATATATCGCCAACGCAAAATTTTTATTCAGCCACCATTTCCGTTTATAATTTCTGTATCCTTGCCTGCCCCGTGGGTCTGCGCGTTCCTTCCGGGAAGGCTTTGCGAGGAGCGTTTACCCAGACTTTGCAACATTAGGGTTTATCCGGCGTCCAGTTCATATCGGGCCAGTTGATCTCCCGGGAATTTGAAAAATAGGCACCTCCGGCACAGGGTGCGCAAAAAATACGTCCATCCTGGATCACCTCCCGGTGGTCGCGCACCACCTGAGCGCACCGACAGCAGGTAACCTTGCGTCGTGTGGGACCGGGCAGGTCGTATTCACTGACGGATATGTCAACCTGCTGCACCCGAAATAAAACACTATCCGGCATCCGTTTATAAGCTTCCAGCTGCTGGGGATACTTGTCGGCGATCTCCGGAGCATACGCACACGCTAGCTGGCGGGCTTCTTCGGTGGATATCACCCGCAAAGCCATGCCGGTTTGAAGATTCATGAAGGTGGCCGCCATGATGCCGTAGTCCATAAATTTCAGTGAGCGGCGTCCCAATTTGACGCCGGTAACGTAAGCAATCGCATCGGCCGCACAGCGGTCCATCTCCACATATATCAGGAGCTTTTTAATTTGGTCGAGACGGGTGGGTTCATCGAGGCCGATGAGCTTACATCCCAACATGGCCATACGCACACCCACCGCCTGCCCCGGGCATAGGTGCCCGTGGGCAGCAGCCGAATTTTTCAAAAGAACTTCAAACGAATCCATGGTTCCGCTCTTGCTTTTTTCACTCCTTGCATGAAACTACATTGCCAAAGTTTCTTTTTGATTAGACCGGCCGTTTTTTCGGCCAGCGGCTGGGCTGAAACCTGACACCAGACACCTGAAACCTATTTTCGCCCTTATGTTAATAAAAACATAACAGACGATAAAAAAAATGCCTAAGGATTGGCGCAGATTGTTCAATAACACATTTTAACAATACTGTAACGCAGAAAGGAACCTTTAGATTTAGGATTTGTTTGGGCCCACCCTGGCCTACCCTCCGGCCTGTAGGCCTACGGGCTGGAAACGGGCTCGTATATCCTACGCCTTGGAAAGGGCGACTGCTTTCAATTAGTTGAGGGGTCGGGGAGTTTTCGGCGTAAACCCATGATTATAGCGCAGTGGATGATCGCCACCGAAAGCGGATGTTGTCTGAGACCATTAGGGATCGTTATGGATGAACAGCTTTGCTCAGCGGCTTTTATTTAACACCCAATCGCGGCATTGCGCACAATCTTCCGTTTTCATTTTGATTACTGTTCATTCATTACGAGGCTTTAGGGTCGAGTTCATGCGGTTTCGGTGGCGATTATCCATGCAGCGGGCCGGCTCTGAGAAACTCCCCGACCCCTCAATTAGTTCTCCATCGTTTACGGGGGCAACGCCGATGAGTGAACCCTAGGGCCGTCTTTTTCTCAGGGTAAAATAGAAAGTGCTGGATTCGCCTTTAACACTTTCCGCCCAAATTTTTCCGTCATGGCCCTCGATGATTGCCTTGCAGATGGCCAGTCCGAGGCCGGTGCCTTCAGGCTTGCCGATAGTGGCCGAAGGAACCGTGGAAAATTTATCAAATATGGTTTCGAGATCGTCTTCTGCAATGCCAATTCCCCGATCTTTGACGGACACCGTTACGTAGGTGGGGTCTTCTTCAATATTTATAAGTATTTCAGTTTTTGGAGCGGAAAATTTGATGGCATTTTCTATCAGATTGACCAACACCTGCTCGATACGTTCAAGGTCCATTTCCACCAGGACATCACCGGGATGTTTATAATATATAGATATATCTTTATCCATGGACAATGGACTTATGATTTCTAAGACTTCTTCGATCAATACGCTCAAATTTACCTGATCGAAGGACCACTCGATTTTTCGACCCTCGATTTTAGTGAAATCAAACAGGTCCGAAACCAGATGAATCAATCGGTCCAGGTTTTTATCGATAATGTCAAGATAATTGCGGTTATCTTCTTTTTTAACCGTTCGGTTGAGGTAATCGATGCCGCCACGGATAACTGTCAGCGGGGTCCGCAGCTCGTGGGACATATTGGCCAGGAAATCGGACTTCAGCTTATCCAGGGTTTGCAGATAGCTCCTTGGTCGCCTGGCTGATCCTTTCTTGCAAGTGATGGCGTCCTTTTGACAATCTCTGGGCCATGGTATTAAAGCGGTTCCCCAGCTTTTCAAACTCATCTCCGGTGGCGATGTTTACGCGAGCCTCCAGGTTGCCCTTGCCGATTTCATCCGTCATCTCCTCCAGCTTCTTCAATGGCTTGATCACAAAACGCCGCATCAGGATAAACAGAGTGAAAATTGTCATGAAAATTAGACTGGTCCCGGCGATCGCCAGTTTAAAATGGTTTCTTCTGGTACCGGATAGCATTTTGTCAACCGGCAGGAATACGCTCAGCCCACCCCGCACAGCGTTGACCGAATCCTCCTCCCGATTGTGACAGTCCAGACACTGTTTCTCCAAATAAAGCGGTACCATGTATTGAAAAAACTGATTGCCCTCACGATGGGCGTATCGGAAGGTCTCATTTAATCTTTGCGACTTAAACAAATTTAAGGCTTCGCGTTCAAAGTTGTCTGCTTTGTTTTCCGGATTCAAAGGATTCAAGCTTGCCAGACGAAAACGGTATAAATCCTGCCTGTTTGAATACTGGGATAGCTTTCGGGTTACCATCGAGGGCGTAAATCGTCGATATGATCCTTCG
>CALZJV010000625.1 GCA_945787595.1 uncultured Desulfobacterales bacterium
GAAAAGTTTTTAAATCTAATCTTTTGGAAGAAAATACAGGCTAGGAATAAAACATTTTCAAACCGCCGAATTTAATACATCTTCAGCTCGCCCCTGACAACTTGATGGGTTGCATGACATCCGTGCACGTGCTCGAATCTTTGTACGGATAGAAAGATTGGCAGCTGGAAATCCAGGAGATGTTAAGTCGGTGGGTGAAGGCGTTTCAGAATTGCGGATTGATTATGGACCCGGATATCGGGTGTATTACAAAAAACAAGGACAGAAGGTGGTTGTTTTGTTGGCCGGCGGCGACAAAAGTACGCAGGCCAAGGATATCAAAACTGCCTTACGTCTAGCACGGAATTTATAGGAGCGTATCATGGCTAAGACCATCACTACCCGATACGATGTCGCTGAACATCTTCGCACCCCAGAGGAAATGGCTGCTTATCTCGAAGCCTGCTTTGAAGAAGCGCATGGTGATGCGACTTTTATTGCAAAAGCTCTTGGCGATATCGCCCGGGCCAAAGGTATGTCACAAGTGGCACGTGATGCCGGCTTATCCCGCGAAAGCCTTTACAAGGCACTGTCTGGGGAACGAAGCCCAAATTTCGACACAATCCTCAAGGTTGTGGCAGCATTAGGTTTAAAATTGCATGTCGAAGCAGCTCCTATGTCAAACTAATTGGCCCAACCATCTAATTAACCTGACCGCAAAAACTCGGCGGTTTTTCGGAGTTTATTGCTCCGCTCCAAATTCAGAATTATCCGTGAGGTTGCGCTCCGCACTTTTACGGCAGGTTATCAGGCCGTTATGGGTCTGTCACGAGGGAACCATGAATGTTGCTCTGATTCTGATACCAGTCTTTGTGTTTGTTGGGCTTTGGTTACTAATTTACTCAAGGCGTAGAAGTCGTCTCATTCAGGCATTTGGGAGGGAAAAGGGACTGGCTTATCGTCGTAAGGATTATGGCGCGCTGGAACAAGAACTTAATCGTGCGTTCAATTTGGCAGCTCCTTTTGGTCGTGATTTTTCGAGAATTAGAGATATTGTTGAGGGTGACGGCATCTGTCTTTTTCGGGCAACGGAGGCGTTAGACCTGAGTCATTATGGAATGCCGCAGAATACACATTTAGACCGGATAGCAGTTTTTTTCGTAACAGAAAAAGATTGGGAAATGTTCCTTCTGGCAAAGAATGCACAGGAAATTAAACACATTCTTCCGAAGGACTCAGACCAAAAAGCCTCTGATCCTATCTTCGTGAAGCTAAAGCAATTAATTAAAGAAAATCCACCTCCGCATATACTCTCTGTTACAGTAATGCGTGGAAAACTTCTCGCATATCTTGAGCCTATTCTAACGGGGGCTGAGAAAGAGAGCGATTTAAACTTTCTCTTTGAGCTGGCAAAGACGGTAAAACGCACCTTATGATGTATAACAAACCACTTGAGCAGACGGCGTGAAGATAGCGGTTTTACGTAAGCGCCGTGCAAAATTGACATGTATTTGGGCCGCTGCTCACCAGCGGCGAACCCCGCGGTGAATGAAGGGAGTTTCAATGTCAGAGATATTTCCAGATCCTATCAAAAATCTTCCTGAAGCTGACATACCGTTAGAAGGAATAAAAGCATATCTTTCTCAATCCGATACTCATCAAATAATTTTTATGGAATTCGCAAAGGATATTGAATTACCGGAACATTCTCATGCTGCTCAGATCGGTATGGTCCTGGAGGGCAAAATTGACCTGACGATTGGTAGTAAAAAGGAAACCTATACCAAAGGTGATAGTTATTTCATTCCGAAAGGGGTATTGCATTCGGGAAAAATATATGCCGGATATGCAGACATTACCTTTTTTGATGAACCAGATCGTTATTCACCTAAACAGTGAAGCCGTTCTTAACATAACTAGCCAGTCCACCAGACCGGAAGTGCCTCGCGGCTTATGTCTTCCCGTTGGTCCCTGAGTTCTGGTCCTTTGAAGCTTTCACAAAAGCCTCATTGCCCTTCCTGCTGGTGACCGGCACGTTATCTAAAAAATTAAATTTGATACAATTATAGAAATAACTCCTGGAAATCGCATTATAAAAACCAGACATAATAAAAAAGAACAAGATGCCATGAAAAATATTACTAAAGCTAATTTAGAAACGACGGATCACTCTATTCCAAAAATATATCAAAACCCCTCTCTGATATTCTTAATCGCTGTGTTTTCGATCTTTTTATCAGAGGCAATTGTAATGATTATCTTGACAGAAATACCGTCTTTACCCGTAATTACAGAAGCATTAATAGATGCGACACTGCTTACAGTATTGCTACTTCCATTACTTTATTACTTAATTTTCAAACCAATTCAATCGTACATAAAAGAGCTCAAGATAATGGAAAGACAATTAAGCGAGTCAGTCATAACGGATGATTTAACAGGACTTCTTAACCGTCGAGGTTTTTTTACTCTAGCAAATAAGCAGTGTGAAATTGCCAGCCGAAATAATCTGAATTTATCTTTTCTTTACATAGACCTTGACGGCATGAAAGCTATTAATGATACATATGGTCATAAAACAGGGGATGAAGCTTTGGTTGATGTTGCAAATATTCTCACAGATAGCTTTCGAACTTCTGAAGTAATCAGCAGGATTGGAGGCGACGAATTCACTGTAATGGTTACTGAGAAAACCGAAACACATCTTGAAGCACTCACCAAGCGGCTCAATGAAAACCTGAAAAAATATAATGCAAAATCTGAAAAAAAATACAAACTATCACTGAGTCTGGGATTAACGCGATACAACCATGAAAAGCCATGTTCCGTCGCTGAGTTGATCACTATAGCTGATAGTTTAATGTATGAGGATAAAAAAGGGAAAAATCAGATTAATACTCAAGAGTAGCTAAACTATCATTTTGTGTCATGTATCATTTTGAGGGTTATTTGTGTGGCTGTTTGTCGGACTCATTTTTACTGCTGTAGGAATTTTTATGCAAAAAGAAACAGCGTTGGGCAATATTTTTATAATAGTCGGCATATCATCATTAATAGGTGCTTTCTTACTCAAAAAAATAGTTGTGGTATCTGCCAAGTACTGTCGGTAGTGCGTCAGGTCGTGACGGAAAATTCATAGAGGTCAGGTTTGCCCCTCAAATTCCTGCTAACGTAAAAATCCGATCGATAATATTAAAAGCAAGTTCCCGTAGCTCTGTTGAGTCAGTTAACTGGCATAACTTTGATCCACTTTAGGAAGGCGATAAGATGAAAAGAATCGTTTGCATATTATCTATGGCGTCCGTTTTTATATTAGTAAGTAGCGCTAGCAGCGAAGAGATCAAAATTAAAAAATTCCGAGGGGTTGTCACCTTACAGCTGTTGCCTGCCAAGGCAATAAAAATTAACAATATTGTGGAAAATCCTAAGCCCGGCAATAGTTATATAGGAAAAAAGAGTATTCTAGTTGAAGTTGATGAAAATCCAAACGTCATGGTTAACTGGTCAGTAGTCAACATCAAATATTATAAATATCCGAAACCAAAAATTATAAAGTACGAAATATTCTCAGAACAAAAGCAACTAACTGTAAATTATCATGCCGTATCGGTTAAGCTTGATGGTGATCTATCAGCCTATATCAAACAAGAATGAGAGAAAATCACATATCGGGATAGGGAGAAGCCTCACAGCTCCCCCCTCCCACACCACGCAGCATACGGGTCCGTACTGCGCGATTCGGCTGATCAGGCAAGTTCAGATTTACGGGCACAACCTGTCGTGACGGCATAGTTTCGGGACACTCCTCTTTTGAGCAGTTCGCCCACACGGGTTTTGCGGTTTTTCTCTCCGAGGCGTAGGCTCTACGAGCCGGAGGCCAATGCTTCCAGACTAACGCCCGCAGGCGCCGTCTGATCCAATGAGGCAATGGACGTAAGTGGTTGAACGATTCGGTCAAGCCGTAATAGTTCCACCATCCGCGCGTGAACTGATTCAGTTCATTGATCACCTGGGAGAGACTGCGCCCACGGCGGCGGGCCGTAATTTCACGCACCCGCTGTTTAAACCGTTTAATCGTCTTCCAGTGGATGCGGATTTTGGGGCTCTTGCGTGAGTTCGTCAGGCAGAATCCCAGGTACTTGCGTTGCCACGGGCGACCTACGGCGCTCTTTTCCCGGTTTACCTTCAGCCGTAATTTCTTTTCGATAAAACGGCTGATACTTTCCATTACTCGGTCTCCTGCCCGCTTGCTTCCGACAAAGATGACACAGTCGTCGGCGTAACGGGCAAAGCACAGTCCACGCTTTTCAAGCTTTTTATCAAGCTCGTCAAGAACGATATTAGATAAAATCGGCGAAAACGGCCCACCCTGGGGGGTACCCTCTTTTGTTGGCTGCTCAAGGCCGCCAATCATGACCCCGGAATTCAAGGAACTGCGGATGAGCTTCAATACGCGTTTGTCCTTAACTCGCGTTGCCAGACGTGCCAAAAGGCGGTCATGGTTTACGCGGTCGAAAAATTTGGACAGATCGATATCCACCACATAGCGCAGTCCGGATTTCACAAATTCGCGGTACTTGCGAATAGCGTCACGCTGTGAGCGCTTCGGGCGGAACCCGAAACTGAACTCACTGAAGGTATGATCCCAGATTCTATTAAAGATTTGGGCCACCGCTTGTTGGATAACCCGGTCTAACACGGTTGGAATTCCTAATAAGCGAACTCCGCCGGGCTTGGGAATTTCTTTCCTTCGCACCGGCATGGGTGTGTAGGTTCCATCCAGCAATGCCTTTTCAATCTTGGTCCAATGACGTGTGAGGTACCTCTTAATCTTGCGCACGGTCATACCGTCCACTCCAGGGGCCCCCTTGTTCTTGATTACACGCTTAATGGCGCGTTTCATGTTGTTCCGCTCACAGATCGCCTCCATGAGCCGAAGCTGACTTGTCGGGGTTTCGAATCGATGCGACGCAATGAACTCTTCATACGACTGATGCCATGAACCCATTAGACACACCTCCTATTCCCACTCTCAT
>CALZJV010000626.1 GCA_945787595.1 uncultured Desulfobacterales bacterium
AATCCACATTGATTTCACCGGAAAATTTGTCGAAAAAGGCCAGCCCCTCTTCGAGATATACTCCCCTGAACTCTTGACGGCCCAGGAAGAATACATGGTTGCCTACCGTAATCTGAAGCGAACAGCCGGAATGGGTAACCAGGAACTCCTGGCGTCGGCACGCCGCCGGCTGCAATACTTTGATGTGGCCGAAAGTGAGATCCAGGGCATCGAGACCTCCGGCCAGATCAAGAAAACCGTAACGATTCGATCGCCGTTCAGCGGAATCGTCACCCTTAAAAACGCGGAAGAAGGAAGCTACGTCAAAGCGGGGACCACAATTTACCGGATCGCCGACCTGAGCCGCGTCTGGGTCGAGGCCCACATCTACGAGTATGAGCTGCCCTGGGTATCCGAAGGACAGGCGGCCGAGATGACTCTGCCGTATCTGCCGGGCCGGGTGTTTTCCGGTAAGGTTTTCTACGTCTACCCCTATCTGCAGCCCAAAACTCGGGACATCGTCATCCGGCTCGAATTTGAAAATCCGGACCTGGTACTCAAGCCCGAAATGTACGCCGACATTCGCCTTAAAGCCACCGCAAAAGAGGAGGGGTTGATCATTCCCTCCGAGGCGGTCATTCGCTCCGGCGAACGCAACGTGGTATTCGTGATGCGCGATGGTAACAAGTTCACGCCCCGGGACGTAACATTGGGCCTCGCGCTTGACGACCGCAGGGTCCAGATTTTAACGGGACTCGCGCCGGGGGAAGCGGTCGTTACCTCAGGCCAGTTCCTTTTAGATTCGGAATCCAAGCTCAAAGAAGCCGTCCAAAAAATGCTGGAAGCCAAGAGAGAAAAGGCCAAAACGGCCGAGAAGGAAGAGGAAGAAGGCTTCTTCGATGATATGGAGGAAGAACAGGAATTCTTCAAGGATATGGAAGAAAAGGAAGACTTTTTTAAAGATATTGAATAGTACCCTAATTGAGCGAAGACACTTAATTCAAGGTTATTCGTTATACGTTATAAGTTAGCGGAGTGCTCAACCCAACCTACTGTTTTAAAATATGAACATCGAACATCGAACATTGAACGTCCAACATCGAATAATGAATTCTGTCAATTTAAAAAAAGACTGAGCAAGCCGACTTCGCCATAGTGGCCGAAGGCTACGACGGCTGAAAGCGAATTTAGCCTTCGAAATTCGATTCGACAGAGCTCTTCGCAGGCTGCGGTTCAGTCGTTTTAAAATCGATAAAGCGTAGCGTCATCAATATTTGACGTTCGATGTTGGGCGTACAATGTTCGACGTTCAATCTTTTCACTGTAAATAAAACAATAATCAATTATTAGGCGTCAATTATGATTGAAAAAATCATACAGTGGTCGATCAACAACAAGTTTATGGTGGTTCTGATCACCGTATTCATAATACTGGGCGGCTCCCTGGCGATGATGGAAACGCCACTCGACGCCATCCCGGACCTTTCGGATGTACAGGTGATCATCTACACTGAATACCTGGGCCAGGCCCCTCAAGTGGTGGAGGATCAAATCACCTATCCGCTGACCACCGCCATGTTGAGCGTTCCTTTCGCCAAGGTGGTGCGGGGATACTCGTTTTTCGGATTCTCTTTTGTTTATATTATTTTCGAGGAAGGAACCGATCTTTATTGGGCCCGATCGCGGGTGCTCGAGTATTTGAATTTCGTATCGGGCCGGCTTCCTGCGGGTGTGACACCGAGCCTGGGACCGGACGCAACCGGTGTCGGCTGGATATACGAATTCGTCCTTCAGGATACCAACGGTCAACATGACCTCCAACAGCTCCGGAGCATCCAGGACTGGTACCTCAGATACGAACTCACCTCCGTGCCCGGTGTTTCCGAGGTGGCCAGTATCGGCGGTTTCGTGAAACAGTATCAGGTGGAAGTGGACCCCAACAAGCTGCAGGCTTACGGCCTTTCCATCCAGAAGGTCCGGCAGGCCATCCAGCGCTCCAACAATGATGTCGGAGGCAAGCTGGTGGAAATGGCCGAGACCGAGTTCATGGTACGGGGTCTTGGGTATATCAGCTCCTTAGGGGACCTGGAGAGCGTGGCTGTGGCCGTGGATAGCAAGGGCACGCCGGTTCTGCTGAAAAACATTGCCAACATTCAAATTGGCCCTGAACTGCGTCGCGGTATTTTAGAATGGCAAGGCCAGGGGGAAGCGGTGGGCGGCATCGTGGTCATGCGCTTCGGCGAAAACGCGCTGGAGGTAATCCGCAATGTCAAGAAAAAGTTAAAAGAGCTTGAGAAAGGTTTGCCCGAAGGGGTGGTAATTTTAGAAGGTTATGATCGATCGGGTCTTATTGAAAGAGCCGTTCAAACCTTAAAAAAGAAACTCATAGAGGAAATGAGCGTGGTGGCCATTATTTGTACTATTTTTCTGCTACATTTCCGTTCGGCCTTTGTGGCGATTTTCACCCTGCCGGTGGGTATTCTGTTGTCCTTTCTCATCATGTACCGATTGAACATCAATGCCAACATCATGAGCTTGGGAGGCATCGCCATCGCCATCGGGGTCATGGTCGATGCCTCGGTCGTCCTGGTCGAAAACGCACACAAGCATCTGGAAAGAAATCAAGGGCGCAAACGCCACACCGAAATCATCCTAGAGTCCGCTAAAGAGGTCGGGCCGGCGCTTTTTTACAGTCTGCTGATCATTACGGTCTCGTTTTTGCCGGTTTTAAGTCTCCAGGAACAGTCGGGCCGCCTCTTTAAGCCATTGGCCTACACCTATACCTTTGCCATTGCCGCTTCCTCGCTGGTGGCGATCACCATCGTTCCGGTGTTGATGACCTTCTTCATCCGCGAGAATGCTTTCAGTTCGGAAACCACGCGCCAACGAAGACGGATCACCTGGCTTGCGGCGGTCGCAGGACCCCCTCTTCTAGTAGTCGTGATGGGGCTGGCAGGACCTAATCTGTTGGATTGGCAACCGCCGGATTGGGCGCTGGTGGCGGCGCTGGCGGTCTCGGTGTTTGCGATCATTTGCCTGGTGCCGCAGAAAATCATGCCGGAGAGGCGCAACCCCTTGAGCCGTTTTTTCATCTGGATTTACCGGCCTTTTATCCAAAGGGTGTTAAAATACCGCCTGGTGACGATGCTTCTGACCGTGGTCGTACTGATGGTCTCATATTATCCGGCCTCGCAACTGGGCAGTGAGTTTATGCCGCCGCTCAACGAGGGGGATTTGCTTTATATGCCGACCACGCTGCCCGGTATCTCCATCACCAAGGCCAGGGAATTGCTGCAACAAACCGACAAGATCATTCAGCGCTTTCCCGAGGTACATCACGCCCTGGGAAAAATCGGACGGGCGGAAACCGCTACCGATCCGGCCCCCCTTTCCATGGTTGAGACCACGATTATGATAAGGCCGGAAGTGGAGTATGCACAGGAGCGCGTGGAAAGATTTTTTTCAAACTGGCCGGGCTGGCTAAAAAAACCCCTGACATGGATCTGGCCGGAAGTCAAAAACGGCAAGATTCTGCATGAATGGCGCAAAAAGTCAATTGAACGGTTTTTCTCGAGCTGGCCCGTCTGGCTCAAACGGCCGCTCACCTGGATCTGGCCCGAGGAGCGCTATATCACCCTCGATGAGCTGGTCGAGGATCTTGACCGCGCGATTCAGTTTCCGGGGCTCACCAATGCCTGGACCATGCCCATCAAGACCCGCATCGACATGCTCTCGACGGGCATCAAAACGCCGGTGGGCTTTCAGCCTACTCGGAACGTGTCACGGGCGGTAACTACCTGGATTTTAAAATAAAACGTCATGAAATCGCCCGTTACGGTCTGACGGTGCGTGATGTCCAAGACGTCATCATGACCGCCATTGGTGGGATGAACGTGACCACCACCGTGGAAGGTCTTGAGCGTTATCCGGTCAGTTTGCGGTACAATCGGGAACTGCGGGATGATATTTCACGGCTCAAACGTGTCCTGGTGCCCGCCCCGACCGGCGCCCAGGTGCCCCTGGCGCAGTTGGCCGATCTTACCATTCACAAAGGGCCGGCCGGCATTAAAAGCGAAAACGCCCGCCAAACGGCCTGGATCTATGTCGATTTAAAAGGCGTGGATTTAGGGTCCTACGTAAAGATGGCCAAGGAGGTCGTTGATCGGGAAATTGACCTGCCGGTTGGCTATTCGATGGTCTGGTCCGGGCAGTACGAATATATGCAAAAGGCCCGCAAAACGTTGAACATCATTGTACCGGTAACACTGGTGGTGATTTTCCTGCTCCTTTATATCCATTTTAAAAACATCATCGAAGTGGTTATTGTGATGGCGAGCCTGCCCTTTGCCCTAATTGGTGGGGTGTGGCTCCTCTATTTGCTGGGCTACAATATTTCGGTGGCGGTTGTGGTAGGATTTATCGCCCTGGCGGGCCTAGCGGCGGAAACCGGCGTTGTCATGCTGGTCTACCTGGACGAAACTTTTGAAAGGCGCAAGGCGAAGGGCCTCATGCATACCGCCGGGGACCTCCGCGCAGCCATCATCGAAGGCGCCGTTGAAAGGGTGCGGCCCAAGCTCATGACCGTGGCGACCACCCTGATCGGTTTGATGCCGGTGATGTTGGCGATCGAAACCGGGTCCCAGGTAATGAAGCGGATTGCGGCCCCCATGGTCGGCGGCCTGGTGTCTTCCACTATTCTCACGCTGGTGATCATACCGGCTGTTTATGATATCTGGAAACGCTGGGAACTGCGCAAAGCCATATCCCATGTGCCCGAAGAAACCAAGGAGGTGACAGATGAAGGAGATTAAGGCTTATATACGCTGCGATCGGGCGCTTAAGGCGCTCGATGCGCTCGGCGAAGCCGGGATGAAACATGCAACCCTTACGCATGTACTGGCGGCGGGTGCCGAAGCCGAGTGCGACCAGGCCGAAATGAATATCGAATTTGGCTGCAAGGTAAACCGCATGGTAAAGCTGGAAGTTATTTGCCTGGATAAAGATGAGCTCAAGATCGTCGAGTTGATCCGGAAGGCGGCGTGTACATTT
>CALZJV010000627.1 GCA_945787595.1 uncultured Desulfobacterales bacterium
TTATATCATTTATAAATCGCGGGAGTAGGCGAAAGGTTTCATCACTCATAATTGAACGAGACGAATTCACAATCCGATACCTTTCAAAATAGTATAGATTGGAATTAGTAAGATCTAATTGGCATCAGCAATAATTATGAAATTACACCCTTTCCCTATTTGTCCCCTTTCCAAAAATTAATTTATTGATTTTTAATTCAATTTTGATAATTTTGTTGCGCATCGTTAAAACATAATCAATTTCTTATCAGAAAGTTTTATATTATATGCGCCATGCCCTATGCACTCTGCCCCACTTTGACCTTTAAGCTTTCGGCTCTTCTTCCGCATTCCCAATTTGACTCGGCTGAGCTCGTCGAAGGCCACCTTCTTCACCTCCCCCTCTGTCCAATCCTTCGATTATCCGGTATTCCAAGATTCAGCCGCTCGAACATTCCAGAATTGCATCTTATTTTTCTTCCTGAAGCTTAGCTATGATTTCTTGGAGCGGGCTTACCATCACGTCCCCTTTAATTGGATAGGATTCTTTCACAGGTGCCACCACGTGAGCCTCATCTGGAGAAATATCCTCCAGCGCGTTCCAGAAGCCTTTGGAAACTCTGGGGACCGTAGATGATTTCAACTCAAAGGCCAGTGTACGCCGCCCTCTTCTTAAAATCAGATCGATCTCTGCACCTGCGCTTGTTCGGTAAAAGGATAATTCATAATTCTTTGCAAACGCGAGAAGGTTCTCCATGGCAAACCCCTCAAAGGATGCTCCCAGGATTGGATGGGAAAGTAGATCGTCATGTGTGCGGATATCAAGTAACGCATGCAGAATTCCACTATCGCGGATATAGATCTTGGGTGATTTAACCAGGCGTTTTTTCAAATTTGGGGCGTCGGGCAAGAGCACCCGCACCATGAATGTATGCTCCAAAAGCTCGATGTAGGAACGAACAGTATGAGAGCTTACCCCCAGGGAATCCGAGAGCTTTGATGCATTTAATAGAGATCCGTGAATGTGGGCACACATTTTCCAAAGGCGGCCAAGTCGGGCTGGCGGCATACGGAATCCGAGCATCCCAATATCCCGCTCAAGGAAGGTTCGAATGAAGTCCTGCCGCCATTCGAAACTGATATCGATGTCTTCTGCGAGATAACTTCTGGGGAACCCGCCTCTAAGCCAGAGCTGCCAGATATCGTCCTTCTGTGCGGTCTCAAGTTCTGATAGAAGAAACGGAGTGAGATCAAGATAGGCAATTCGACCTGCGAGGGATTCCGAGCTTTGACGTATTAAATCGCGTCCTGCAGAACCAAGAATTAAAAATTGAGCATTTCTTGCGCGTTCATCAATGACACTTCGAAGAATTGAAAAAAGTTCGGGGGCCCGCTGGATCTCGTCGAGACACACCAGGTCATCACTATGCAAACTGAAAAAAGCAAGGGGATCGGAGAGTTTTGCTAGATCGCCGGGATTTTCAAGATCCAGATAAACCGATTGGTTGATTTTTTTTACAATTTGGCCTGCCAATGTTGTCTTGCCACACTGGCGTGGCCCCAAAATCGCTACAGCCGGATTATTTTGTAATCGTCTCTTGATCGTACCAGCGAGATGTCTGTCAATTATTTCTTGCATATTTGAAGTCTATATTCATATTTGCAAGGAAAGTAAAGGGAAAAGATGAATTTGAGTTCCTATCCCGGTAAATTCTATTTTCCGGCCCCTGGCATCTGTTATCCCTCTCCCCCATCTCCAAGTCACCCCCTCACCCCATATTTTTTTCCGCATTCCCTCCGGAGGGTAGGTCTCTATAGCCCCTACGGCTTCCGGTTCGCAACGCCTACAGCTCGGAGAGGCCGGAGGCCGCATTCCCAATTTGACTCGGCTGAGCTCGTCGAAGGCCACCTTCTCCACCTCCCCGTCCCACAGTTTCGCTACTTCCCAGCCCCGGGTCGAACCACTGACCAATCGCGAGTTCGATGTTCTGGAACTGTTGGCGCAGCGGCTCCAGTACAAGGAGATTGTCGAAAAATTGTTCATTTAAAAAGCAACCGTCAAATCACCCCTACGGAACATCTACGGGAAGCTCAACGTCAGCAAGCGCCGTGAGGCGATTGAAAAAGCCATGGACCTGGGTATCCTCACTCGCCGACGATTCGAATAAAATGGTTGCAATCCAGTCGCAATATGATTATTATAATCATATTGTTCAGTATGATCATTATGATAGAGGAGGTGAGTTCATGAGTCAATCGGTTTCAGCTGTTGAGGCTCGGCAAAAGTTAGGTGAAATCTTGAACAGGGTTGCCCTACGGCAGGAAGAAATCATCATTGAACGTGCGGGTAAAAAGATTGCTCGTTTATCGCCGATAGAATATGAAATACCGCGCTCAAGAGGTAAGCTGGATTTTCGTAAGGCTGCCGGGCTTGGAAAAGAAATTTGGCAAGATATAGACGTTGATGCATATCTGCGACGGGAACGGAACGAATGGGTTTAGATCTCAAATCCAGCGATATCCTTTTTTTGGATACTGCTCCGTTTATATATTTTTTTGAACGGCATCCGGACTATTTTCCAGCTCTGGAAATGCTGTTCGATCGCTTATATGAAACGGATGCCCAGGCTATTACCTCTATCATCACCTATATCGAATTGACCACCCTTCCCGCCCGCCAGGGGAAAAAACAATTGGTTCGCAAGTACCGCGACTTTCTATCAAATTCTGAAAATATCAGCATTTTTTCGCTTGATATGGACATTGCAGACCATGCCGTTGAATTGCGGGCACACCACCGTTTCAAAACACCAGACGCTATCCAACTCGGCACAGCCGTTGCCTGTGGTGCTGACTACATCATAACAAATGACAAGGATTGGCGGAGGGTTGAAGAGATACAGGTTGTAATGGTTGGGGATTTATAGCCTCCCCCTCACTTCGTATTTCCAGCCCCTCATCCCTTCATTTCTCTTTCAAACGCTTAAACCACGATTGGAAAAAGCAACCCAAAATATGTTGCTCTCGGTGAGCATAGGAAAAAAAACAGAGGGTGGTATGATTTGCATTAAATTGAATATTCAATCGTTAAAAGATGATATGGCCGCAAAAAGGCACAAAGAGCAAAGAATAACTTTTAAGGGTCTAACACGGTGGCCCACCCAGCGGGTATTTCAGATAGTTTGAAGAAACGCAGGATACAATGAACATCAAAAAGAACGTTATTCAAGAAAAGTTCAAAACCAGATTATAGAGAATAAGAATCGGGAAGGAAGATTTAACCGCCATTTTACCCTAATAGGGTGAAGATATTCAACCGATCTTGAAGTGTCCGTAATTCCAATCCCTTTAACAATTGTTTAAAACAATGACCAACCAACAAGAGGTTGATCGGCTTTGGGGTATCCCCTCAGATTCATGCATAATCGGGCGGTAGCAAAAAACGAAATATATTCTATGCGCCATATCCACACCGATCGTAACGAGGGCACCATCCAGATTCGTGCGTAAATATACCCTAAGGATCTTTTTTACGGTGCATCCCGCATCATGGCATCCTTGACGACTTTCGGTAATGCTATCGGCATAAAATAATCAGATGGAAAAAGGTAGTCCTCGCCAGATTCATCAATGACCCGCACAAAATCCTGTTTCTTGGCATGATCATCTCGAATGGCCCTGTATACCTTCCAGAGTTCCAATGAGGCCTCGTACTCGCGATTGTTTACACAAATAATGAATTCTCTCATG
>CALZJV010000628.1 GCA_945787595.1 uncultured Desulfobacterales bacterium
AGACCGATCCCGCAAAGAATGAATAATACGGCCAGGACGGAGGGGAACAGCGCCGGCCCCGGATATCCGTTGTCCAACGAGGGAAAACTCTGGACATGCCACAGCACGACTGCGGAAAAAATGATAAGAAACAGTCCAATGGCCGTATTACTCACTCTCATTGCAGTTCTTTTTTGTCATATTTGATTTTACTTCAATCCCCTGCTATAGGAGGCAGATAGAAGAATAAACGAATGACTAAAGTGCCTAAAATGTCTAAAATGTCTAAAGTTAAGGAAGCGCTGCGCTCTATCTGCTTTTTATTAAATTGACAGCTTACCACAATTTTAGCTCATTTTAGTTCATTTTAAATTTTAGCTCATTTTCTCATTTCTTTACTTGGCAATACCGGCGGCTTTCATGATCTCGCCGTTATCTTTGTCGGCCTGGGCCAGCGCTTTGGCGAAATCGGCCGAGTTCAGCCAGTAGATGCCGTATCCGCGGTTCTTCATGAATTTGATAAATTCATCACTGCTGACAACCGTTTCAATGGCTTTTTCCAAAACGGCTACAATCTCGGGCGGCGTGCCGGCGGGGGCAGCAATACCGCGCCAGGCGCCGCAGGACCAGTCGATGCCCATTTCTTTGAGGGTCGGAACCTCCGGAAATTTGGGATCTTTTTCAGCAGCCATTATCGCCAACGGTCTGACCTTGCCGGCATCGATTAAGGTGGCTGCCTCGGGCAGGGAGCAGGTGCTCATATCAATACCACCGGCCATCAGGTCCTGCAAAGCCGGCGCAGCGCCTTTGCTGGGGATCCATTTAATGGCGGTCGGCGGCAAACCGATCGCTTTGAGCCAGCCGGCCATGGCCAAGTGCCAGATACCGCCCTGGCCGGTGCCGGAATCTTTCAGTTGGCCGGGATTATCACGAACGTAATTTTCGAGATCTTTATATGTTTTCCAGTCAGATTTAGTGAGGACATTAATGCCGGCCGGATCGAAATTCACCATGGCGATAGGCGTCATGTCCTCATAAGTAATCTTGGTCAAACCCATCCAGTGCATCATAGTAATTTCCACCGTGGGCATTCCGATGGTATAGCCGTCCGGTTTGGCCGTAGCCATGGCCGTATGTCCCACAGCACCGCTCCCGCCGGTCCGGTTGACGACATTGACGGGAACTCCCAGTTCTTTTTTGAGCAGAGTGGCTATGATTCGTGAAACCGCGTCCGTACCGCCACCGGCCCCCCAGGGGCAGATCAATGTAATCGGTCGTTTGGGATAGTCGGCCGCTGATGCGCTTGTCAGGCCAATGGTTAAAATCATTGCAAGAACAACCGCTGTCAACATAAAACTTTTCGATTTCATAACTTCCTCCTTTTTTGTTTTTTCTCGATTGCTGGTTGCGTCCAATCATAAATTTGGAAAAGTATTGGACAGATAGCCGTGTTATTATCTAAATTGAGCATTTTTAGCGGCTGAGATGTGCACAGATATGGATGCAGATCGAGTCAGTTATTGACAATTTAGGCCTCAAGGCGTTCTCCACACACGAACCCCCGGTGGTGGTATTCTTAGATATTTACAATCTCCTATATTTGTCAAGGGAATAAAATGATGCATGCGTAAATTTGAGGGTTTCCGACACCTCTATTGAGAACACATAGCGAAAAACAATAGTTTCCTTGTAGAAATTAACAAAGCCTGATATCGACCAATAAAACGGGTAGGACTGAGATTGCCTTCCCTTGTATAAATCCCTGAAATCAACAGTCATAATAAAGGAGAGTCAAAATGTTGCAATATCTTAAGCAGGAAGAATTGGACGCTTTACTGGCCTGGCCGACCCCGGCAATTTCCAATGCGATCGAGCTATTCAATATACGGGAACGTAATGAAGGTTTTATGCTGCCGCAGATTCAGTGCCGATTTCCCCAAATGAAGCCGATGATCGGTTACGCAGTCACCGGCATGATCAGTGCAGCATCTCCTGAGGGTCCGCGTGTATCGCCGCTGGATTGGTGGAAAGAAGTACAGCAGTATCCCAAGCCAAGGGTCGTCGTGCTGCATGACATCGATAACCCGGTCGTCGGTTCCTTCTGGGGTGAGGTGAACGCAAACATTCACAGGGCCCTGGCATGTGTCGGCACGGTTACCGACGGTTCGGTGCGTGATCTGGATGAGGTGCAAGACTTGGGATTTCACTTTTTTTCGAGTTGTGTGACTGTCTCCCACGCCTACGTTCACCTGATTGATTTTGGCATGCCGGTAAAAATAGGGGGCCTGGCCGTAAGTCCCGGCGACCTTATCATGGGAGATAAACACGGTGTCATATCCATCCCCCCTGAAATAGCGAAAGATGTTCCGAGAGCGGCACAGATGGTAGAAGACTGGGAGCGGCGCATTATTAATTTTTGCAAGTCCGATGAGTTCTCTCTGGATGGACTCAAGGAACGCTATATGTCCAATAGACCCACATGGCCGACCGGGTGAAATTCTTTATGGTGCACCATCAGGGCTACGTCATTTAAACAGGTAATCGCCCGGAATAAATAAAGTTACTCGCTTATGAAAATCATGAAAATTTCAAGCACCAAAATACAAATCCCTGGCCCAGACCGGATATACACCTACAGTATTTATTACCTCTACATGAAATCCCGCCACGGATGATGGTTTACACCAAAAAAGTCGCGCTCTCCGAGGCGTAGGATCTACGAGCCGGAGGCCAGGGCGGGCTCAAACAAATACCAAGGACTGAAATTCAAATACTGAATCAACTGAAGAAATTCATATTCGGCCGCGAGGAAAGATCAGGGACTTTCTCAAAAAACCTACTAAGAATAGAGTCGACTTCTTTCATGTCCCCGGCTTTTAAAATCCCCGAATACAGGCTGTGCCCAAAACAAAAGTTGGCGCAAAAATAGAAGGCAAATCGTTTGAAACGCTTAATTGCCGCAACCGGGTCATAGTGTGTTTCAAGAAGCCGGGCCAGTTGAAGGGCGGCATCCATAAACATCTCCGGACCTATCTGTATATTTTCTGTCAATTCGGCAAAGATCCAGGGCCTGGCCACAGCCATCCGGCCCAGGGCTACTCCGTCACATCCGGTTTCTTGTATCATCCGCCGGCAGTCATCGCGGTCAAACACATCACCGTTGCCGAAAACCGGGATGTTGACGGCCTGCTTGACCATGCCGATGTAGGCCCACTTGGGGGGACGCGATCGCCGATCCGGCGCTACCCTCGGGTGAAATATCAGGGCGTCTGCACCTGCGTCCTCAAATCGTTGTGCTAGACGAACCGCAATTGCGGGATCGTCCCGCCACCCGATGCGAAACTTGACTGTCAGTGGAAACGTGACCGCCCCTCGCACCTCGGCCACAATTGCTGCCGCCAGATCAGGATCTTTCAACAATGCCGCCCCACAATTGCGGCGACAGATAGTCGCATTTGAACATCCAAAATTGATGTCGACGCCGAATAAGCCTTCACTTTCGATCCTGCGGGCGGCGTTCGCCATCGTCAAAGGGTCGGCGCCGAAAATCTGACAGACCAACTGTGATCGTTCTTCATCTCGCCATCTGAAACAGGGAGAAACGAAGCGATTCTCATGGGGGACCGTCTTTGCGCTGCACATCTCGGAAAACAGCAGGCCATAACCGCCATATCGCGAAACCAACTCACGAAAGGCGATATTGCCGAGAAAGGTCAACGGGGCCAGGACAAGCCTTTTTTAAGCCTTTTTTCGATGGATTTGCTCCCTATTTTTAGCGGTTGACGCAGGTATTCGGCAAGGTTATAGGTCATGCTCAAAACTTAGCAAATTAGATCTATGATTAAAAGGTTAATATAGGTTGAGCGGTTCAGCCTGCGACGAGCTCAGCCGAGCCGGGTTCAGCGTTCCGGGTAGCCTTTCTTAAATCTTACTGCGTGAATACTATTCGCGTTATATACTTGTTGAGAAAAAGGTAAACATATGGTTCTATTGTCTTTGGCAGCGGATCTTGTGTCTGCTTTTCTCATATAGTGATGCTCGATTTTGAAATCTGATCCAATTGCAACCTTTAACCGTAATCCAAATCGGAGGAAAGATAATTATGAGCAACGAGTCAGAAAAAAAGAGATGGCTAACCACGGACTACCCGGAGATTATTTTTGAGGACAACGAGGTCGGTCGGTTAAAAAAACAGATTTTTGACGCCTCGGATTCGGAGATCGGACAGATCCTTGCAGAATACGAGATCCCCTCACCATCCGAGCTGGGCAAAGCCGGCTGCTATATTCAAAACACGCCACGTGCCGTTGCCGTGGAGAAGCGCCGCAAGAACGACATCGTCTTCATCCCCATCGGCTGTTCGGAAAACCATGGGGATCATGCCAACACGGG
>CALZJV010000629.1 GCA_945787595.1 uncultured Desulfobacterales bacterium
AATACCCGCCGAATACATTCTCGAGGGCGGATGCCGGTACGCAAAAAGCGACGACCAGCATGGCGGCCAAACTAAAAACCAATAATTTCTTCATCTTTTATTCTCCTTAACGTGGTAAGTTTTTATAAAATTTGCCTAATTATCTGCATGTGCCTTATACCGCTTTACACCATCACCTCCCTTCCAGGCAAAAAATAATACCCGCATCAACTCATTGGGACCCAATGCCCCGCCTAATAGCCTAATATTTTACATTTTTTTAAGCTGATGCCGGTAGGTTTAAAAAATTTTAAAATGGAAAACCTGTTAAGTCAAGGTTTTTTTTGTAAATTATTCGTTTTTAACAAAAAAAACCAGTTCTATAACCAAAACAAAGGGCGTCGCTAAACGCCGGTGGATGTTTGGTTGCAAATCGTGAAACTGTCTGAGGGGCTTAGTGAGCCTTAAGCCGTAAAGCTACTGTTTCGGATAATTTACATGAAAACATGAGGAGAATTTACAAATATATTTACAAATTTAGTCCCGTACGGCTTTACGCTCACTTAAACCCGAGTTTTTCACGGTTTGCAATGCAATATCCAGCGGCATCGATATTACCTTTTTTGGGGATTATAGTCCCGAAAAAAATTAAAGGCTTAATAAGCCAAAGGGCCGTCTGAAAAGAACATTGACTTACGTTATGTTATGGTCTATTCACAAATTTTAATGCATCGCTTCTGCTCATTGGGGCTTAAGCGCAATCATCGGCGCCAACATGCTGTCTTTGCTAAATATATCAGCAGGAGATCAAAGTTGAGGATAAAAAGAGAAAGCCTAGTTCTTTTTTCAATCATCATCACCTTTACTTTCGTTTGTATCAACAGCAGCCCAGCCGCTGAACCGGCAAAGGTGCTGATCCTTCCGTTCACCATCCATTCGGATAAGGACCTATCCTTTTTGCGAAAAGGTGTTGCCGACATGCTGGCATCTCGGCTGGCCATAAAAGACAAGGTCGTGGTGATCGACCGGACCGATGCGGCCCTTAAACAAGAAAAAATACCCGAAGAGATCAATGCGGACATTGCCGTTGCCTTGGGTGAAAGCTCCCAGTCGAATTATGTGTTGTTCGGAAGCCTGACGGTTTTTGGAAACACCATCAGCACGGATGCCAGATTTTTCAATGTGCAGCAAAAAGAACCGGTCCTGACGTTCTCCGAATTGGGCAATACCCACGGGGAGGTCATCTCCCATATCAATAGTTTGGCCGGCCGGATCAAAGAAGAGGTCTTCGGCCGCAAAACCCCTGCATCCCGGCCGGCGCCCCCCCAAAGCACCGAAGCCAAGGACAGCGACGCCTTTGGCCGCAAACATCCGGAAAAGCTCTTGGATAGAGAGTCCGGCATGCGAGCCGTTTTGTCTGAGGACGTCTCTGAAACCAGTGAGCCGACTTCCGTCCTTTGGAAAACCCAAAATTTCAAAACAGAGATAAAAGGCGCGGCCCTTGGTGATGTGGACGGAGACACCAACAATGAAGTCGTATTTATCGGCCGCAAGATCCTATATATCTACCGCTATGCCGATCGTCGCTTCGGCAAAATTGCAGAAATCCCGGGCGAAACTTACGAAACCTTTATCGGTATTGATGTGGCCGACATCAATGAGAACGGAAAATCTGAAATATTTGTGACCAGCCTTTCCGATAAAAACAGGCTTCGGTCTTTTGTGCTGGAATGGAATGGAACAGAATATAAAACCGTGGTAGAGAGGCAAAACTGGCACTTCCGGGTGGTTAAAACGCCCGATCGGGGTGGGCCGACCCTTTTGGGGCAAAAAGGGGGCAATGAGGATATCTTTTCGGGTGGTATATACGAGCTGAAATGGGATAATGGCCGCTATGCGCCTGCAGACAAGCAGCTTCTCCCCAGATGGGTAATTGTTTATGGTTTCACATATGGGGATGTTTTAAAAAACGGCCGCGAATCGGTCCTTGCCATCCGGGATACCGGCACCCTCAGCATCCTGGATATCGGCGGCAAGGATGAATGGACCAGCAACGAAACCTACGGCGGCAGCGAGATTTACCTATTGTCCCCGGCGGATAAGAAGGCCGCCACGTCGGTGGGCCGACAGGTCGACCCAACCGCAGGTAAAGGCCGTTACCTCCAGCAGCGTATATTCTTCACCGACCTGGATGAAGATAAAAAAAACGAGGTCATCGTTGTCAAGAATCACGATGCCTCCCGCGGGCTTTTAGAGCGTTACAGAAACTTTAGCGGCGGACATTTCGAAGCCCTCGTCTGGGATACGATCGGACTTCGACGAATATGGAAAACGCGAAAGTTTTCCGGCTACATCAGCGACTATGACGTGGGCGATTTGGATAACGACGGAAGGGATGAACTCGTGTTCGCGGTGATCGCAAGATCCGACAGTGTTATCACTGAACCTAAAAGCTACATCGTTTCCTGGGGTTTGAAAAAGTAAAGAATCCGAGCCCAGAGGGCCCAGCTTTGTCCCAACCCGGAGGGGTGTACTTTAACCCCGACGGAATACTGGAATGGTGGAATAATGGAACATTGGGAATCAAAAGCGGATGATGGTCTGATTTTATGTTCTGTTTCGTGCCATCTATATAAAAACAGATCCCATTCCGCTATACCCATTATTCCAACATTCCAGTGTTCCATCATTCCACGGCATATGATCACGGCACAGCCAAATTTCTCTGACCTGGCCCAGAGGACCAGGTTTTCAATGTTAGAATAAACCTTTGAACCGGGTTACGGCCCTTGCCAGAAATCCCAATCGATATTCCCGGAACTCCGACCAAAACCATCCCCTGATCCGCCGCCGGAGAGCGCACTGCCCCTGTAACTGAATGCAATGGCGGTACTGTCCGGAGGAATCTTCAGGTTCTTTTTGAATGCCATTTTTTCCGGCATCGCTATCCGATAACCGGCATACACGATAGCCTCATCGACCAGTACCTTTCCCCCGGCATCCACAAAATGCAGACTAACATATAAATTTTTAAGGATATTGAAATTCAGAATATGAGTTTGCGGTTTTACCAGGCCTGAAATCTGTAAATTTTGCGGCGCTTGCAAATACTGAAACTCTACTAAAATATCTCTCGTCTGCCAGGATCCCTTATGTGGTCCCCCTTCCTGCAGGTCAAAACGGTTTACCACCTCCACCGTTTTTCCCCGATAACTGGTGAGACCGTTCTGGCAGGCCGCAAGACCGGTCAGTAAAAGAATCCACAAGCCGGTCTTGAAAACGATCCGAATTTTATCTTCCATTCCCAAACTACCTCCTTTCCGTGACGGTTTGCGTCCGGAGTTCGCTTAGGTTTTAAATTAATTCGAGACGGGATCGATGTCAAGAAATGGCCGACAGCCGGCAGGGAAACATCAAATTATCGATTCAAAATGGCTAAATCAGCGTTGTTTTGAATTTGTAGAATTCGAATTTGGTGCAGCGGTTTTAATACCAAATTTGGCTCTGATTCAGCGATTTATACCAATTATACCAGTAAAGAATCCGCGCCCAGAGGGCCCGGCTTTGACTTCACCCCAGAGGGGTGGAGTTTACCTTAAATCGTCCAACGGAATGATGGAATGGTGGAATAATGGAATATTGGGTTTAAAAACCGGTCCGCCGCAGGCGGATTAATCTCTGATTTACGAGGTGTATCTAAAAAAGATTTCATCCTTCTGAACCCATTATTC
>CALZJV010000630.1 GCA_945787595.1 uncultured Desulfobacterales bacterium
AACGTTGAACCCCCTGGCCCAGACCTGACTTTACGTTGCTCAATTATTTAGATTCATATTTGGGAACCTGACACGGGCTGTAATATGATCTTATAAGTCGCACCAGGGCGGGCTGAACCTGTGAACGGTTAATTTTTATTTTACCAGCGAATGCCTGATATCATGATGGTTTTCAATCACCTGCATAACCAGATCGGTGGTTTTAACGGTAATATCCAGACAGAGTGTTTTGCCTAGTTTTTTTTCTTCAAAAACCGCCTCCCCCGCAAGTGTACTGATGTCACAACCTAAAAGATCCGAGCAGTTCCTGGAGCCGAACTGTTTTTCAAAATCATAAACCAGTCGCTCTGAAAGAGCATAGATCTTTTTATGGGAGTCATCCGGCGAATTCCTGCCGAACAAGATGCCCAAGGCCATAATGCCGCCGACCAGGGCACCACATAAACCGGCGGTTCTCGACATACCGCCGCAAAACCCACTGGCGACAGCAGGAATTATATCCGATTGAATGTTCTGTTTTTCGGCAACTGCCAAAAGTACCGTCTCAGCTCAGTATAAGCCGGATTGGAATAGTTCCCTGCTTCGTTCAACAACTGTCGTCATATTATGCTCCTAACCCGGATAAACCGGAAAAAACAAATCGAAAATAGCAAATCACAAATAATACCCAATTACCAAAAAAATTGTTTATAATTTCGTACCACTAGCCACAAAAATCGAAACCTTCGCCGAACTCGATCCATCGGCGGAATCCGCGCAGCAATTCAGGCCGACACAATCAACCGTTACGTCACTCAAATTTGAGGCCCTAAACCAATCCGCGACCTCATCGCGTTTAAATCCCATCCAGCGGTCATGGTGCTCGTATTTTAGAAACTCAAAATCGTGTTCGTCCAGATCGGTGATGACCAGCCGACCGCCTTTTTTCAGGATGCGCGTCATCTCCGTAATGGCCATAGAGGGTCTTTCCACATGATGAAGGTACATGTTGGCAAATACATAATCCACGACACTGTCCGCTACCGGCAAACCTTCCGCTTCGCCCTGCCGACAGTCCAGATTCGGATATTTCTTTTTCAACGCTTCGAGCATGGCCTCGGATTGATCTACGGCAATAACTTCCAAACCTTGCCGGAGCAGCCCCTCGGTGACAAAGCCTGTGCCGGCGCCGATATCCGCAGCCTGTTTGCCGGATTGTATGTCTGCGGTCTTATAGGCTGTCTCCCGGACTTTTTCCGATTATAATATCCACGGATTCAGTATACGGCTATTTTTTTCACATGCATATTCGATAAAAAAAGTACAGATTTATACACCGATAACTACCTAATTTTATAAGTATATTCTATTTTTATGGGTTGCGGTGAAGGGTAATCCCTACAGTTTGAGGAATTCATAACTGCTTTTTTTTGCTTTATAGCAGCATTTTCCTAATAATATAGTTACCTTATTATAATACCTGAGTTAATAAAATCCTGCCGCATTTTTCTTATTTTATCAAATTTAATATTTATTTAAAATAGTTAAGCTATGTGTAGAATAAAACCTTCAGGCACCTTATTTTAAAATATATGTCTGTTTCACCATCCTGGCATAGCGATTGCTAAAAGTTCAAGTTGGGGCTGTTTTAAACTTATCTTTTAAGTTCAAATATAATTTCGCAAAATCCCTCGTCTTTTCGGAACTCCGGGTCCGTACTGAGTCACTTAGTCGGCGATAAGCAATATTCATTGCATACTAAATCTAACTGCAACCTTCATTTTAAATAATACGAATGACATTAAATTTGCAAAAAAGGAGGTGATGGTGTCCTTGATAAAACGGGAGCAGCTTCAGGCTTGACCCCGGTTATATTGGAAAAATTTGGTGCAGAAATCTTTAGCAAATTGTTTAATCAACTCTTTACACCTTCAATTAACCCTAATTTATCTCATTTTCTAAAAGGAGGATTCATGAGAAAGACTTCAATTCTTTTTGTTTGTATGATGGCCCTGGTGGCGTTTGCTGCTTGGGCACCGCAATCAAACGCGTTCGAGACCTATTCCGTGAATAGGGATGCCACGAACTGCCGGGCGTGCCACGACGATTTCCGCACGCCAGGCTATTTCTCCTTTAAGGACGGCGTTAGCTGGGGCGGAGACGATCTGCATGACCAGCACCGTAATGTGCTACTCAGCGGTGACTGCAACGCCTGTCATTCTGCAGGGCCACGTTTTCCCGTTTTACTGGCAAGCTCAACCGGAGGAACTGGATTCGATCCCATCTCATGCGTTGGCTGCCATGGCCGGAACCAAGACGCGGGTGGTGACGACATCTCTGCGGGAATTGGGCGCGGCCTGCGCCAGCACCACGAGAATGTGGGCGCGGCACTTTGCTCAGACTGTCACCAAGATGCCACAGGACCAGCGGGAGTCGCTGAGGACTTCCAGCCGTCTTATTACTTCACGCCGGACGCCTCACATCCGAACAAGCCGACGGATCCGTGCAACGATCCGGCGAGTACGGAAGCGCTATTTGGTGTGAGCGGCCTGGACAATGACGGTAATGAAACCTCACCCGACTTTATTGGCGAAGACGTCCAGGGCAATCCTGACACCAGCGCTGGTGATCTGGCAATTGCGTCTCGAGCTATCGACCCGGCCTGTGTGGCGGCTGCGCCGGACATCAACCTGAATCCCGCGTCCCTGGATTTCGGCTCGGTGATAGTCGGTGACACGTCTACGCTGACCGCCGATATCCAGAACCTCGGCGATGCTCCTCTTACAGTAAATAGCATCGCCTTGGCCGCGGGTACGAGCGCGGAGTTCACCTTCTCGGCGCCGGCCACCCCGTTTACCATTTCGGCAGGCGGCAGCCAGGCGGTGAATGTAACCTATACACCGGTGGATGTAGGCATGGATACCGGCGACCTGGACATCTCCAGCGACGATCCCGATGAGCCTACCGTCAAGCTTGCCTTGGCTGGCACCGGGCAGGAACCGCAGGTTCAAGAGCCGGACATCAACCTGGTTCCGGTGGCTCTTGACTTCGGCACGGTTGTGATCGGTAATTCTTCGACACTGACCGCCGATATCCAGAACCTCGGCAACGCCGATCTTATGGTCACCCTCATCGACCTGTGTGTCGGCACCAGCACAGAGTTCAGTTTCACATCGGATCCCACACCCATCACCATTCCATCAGGCGGCAGCCGGATGGTGTCGGTAACTTATACACCGATGGATGTAGGGTCGGATACAGGTTGCCTGGAAATTCAGAGTGACGATCCGGACGAGCCCATCGTCGAGCTGGGCCTGATGGGAACCGGATCCGACCAACAGGTGGTCATTGAGGCTGAGATTGAGGTGCCCGGGGCCATCAATGCCGCCAACCAGGGCAGAACTCCCGTCGAAATCGAGTTCGATGGCGACAACATGGAAGATGATGGCATGCCGGTTGAGATAGCGGAACTTGTCTGTGGTGGCGACGTGTCCAATGCCATGGCCATGCCCGAGCGCATCAACGCCGAAGATGACGAGGAAAACGAATTCGTTGCCCTCTTCAGCACCCGGGATCTGATGCTCAGCTGCGAGGACACGGCGATCGTCTGCACAGGAACCCTGGCTGACGGAAGGACTTTCATGGGTATGGACGAGACCAGGGTGAGCCGCGACGTCGATGGGAACCGGTGCAGCGGTGGCGGAGACGACGACGA
>CALZJV010000631.1 GCA_945787595.1 uncultured Desulfobacterales bacterium
AATTATTTACAATCAGGCATAAATGGGGCTGACTTCTAAGTCATGTATTTATGTATTTATAATAGAGGAAAGATCCTGCCATAATGGCAGAGAAAAACAGAAAGGAGGTGAATCGTCGATACCAAAGCACTTTGACCAATGATTTGTTCAACCTGATTGTCAACCCATAGCAATCATATCCTGAATTAAAATGAATTGCTGAAATGAGACGTTGTCTCAAAATCACATTGAAGGGGATGAAAAATGAAGCTCAAAGAAATTACCCGGAGAAATTTCTTTAAGAATGTGGTCAAGTATTGTGGGGCAGGTGTGGCGGCGGTCGGCCTCGTGGGTTTAAGGAAAAACGCTGCCCACGCAGTTGATGATCTGGACACGCCCGCCCACAGTGGTGTCTGGGAGATGCGGGATGTTCAGCTCGACCAGTACGGTGAGTTTATCAAGAATGCGCCCCTTCCCAAGGGTTACTTCACCAAAGATCCGGAGGAGATGATCAACAACGGCCAGGCGGTAAACTGGTCTCACCTCCATCAAAACTGGTATGCCGGTAACGGTAAGTCTTTGGTCAGCATCATGCCCGCCTCAAGGCTGGATAAAGACTTGAAAGGGGACATCAACAAGTCGGTGAAAAAAATCGGCGGTTTTGAAAAAGCCCTCAAGAAAACCGACAAGATCCTGATCAAACCCAACATGAATACTGCCGACCCCTGGCCCGGCGGCGGCACTGACCCGTACTTTCTGGATGCCGTCATCAAGGTGCTCCAAGATGCCGGATATACCAATCTTACGGTCGCCGATACTTGCGGTCCGTGGGGACCCACGGAGAGGGTCATCAAAAAAGTGGGTTATGACACTGTTTGCAGGAACAACGCGGTCCCGTTAAACGATTGGGACAAGATGAAGTGGATGAATATCACCAATGAGAAAGCCGAGTTTTTAGGAAGATTCGCCGATGGCGATGGAACCGTCGGCTATCCGGCCGATCTTCGCAATTACGACAAGATTATCTACCTGCCCGTAATGAAAACCCACTTCCTCGGCCACATTACCATGAGTCTGAAACTATCGGTAGGGACGCTTCACCGCGCTGACAGGGGCGCCCATCTGCATAACCTCAATCACATTTTTGTCGGCCAGCAGTCGGCTGAAATCAATCTGCCGTTCCGCCCGGATCTAATTATCATGGATGGTCGGCGGTCGTTTATCAGTGGTGGCCCGTCTCACGGCGAACTGGTGAAACCGGGCTTTATCCTCGCCTCAGGCGATCAAGTGGCAAATGATGTGATGGGCATTAAAATCCTGCAGGAATGGTATCCTAAAACCCAAAACAAGATCACGATGGACGCCTGGCATGTCAACCAGATCGCTCAAGCGGTCAAAGTGGGCGTCGGCTATGCCAAGAACGATAATGACGTAAAAATAGTCCTTTAAGTTTTCCACCCGTAAAGCCCTGCCTCTGCCGCCTTTCAGGCTTCCGCTTGGAAGGGGGGGCGGGGTTAATTTTGATCCGGTAGTTTGAAAAGCCGTTAAGGAAAGGTAGGATGATGAAGCACCTATTTACCATCACAGGGCTGTTTTTGGTGGTTTGGTCTGCCGGGGCCTTTGCCGATAACCAATCCGGCAGCACTTCCATCGCCAACTTTAAGGCTGAATCCATTTATCGAGCAGTTATACTGACCTGGGAACTAGAAACACCTTTAAAAAATGAGGTGAGTTTTCAAATAATACGCAGTGACAGCTTTGTTGAGGGTCCGTATGAGGAAGTTGCAACAGTTGCCTACGATGCAAGCCAAATAAAGTATGAATATCTTGATCGGAGCCTTGGCTCTGAATCCAAATTTTACTATAAGCTGGTAATCAAGGGGACCGGGGAAACGTATGGACCGGTCGCCGCCCGACCATACTTCTCACCGCCGGCGACTTAACACCTAATCATATCGGCAAGTCAAAAAATATACCGCAAGGCAAAAAAACCTGCCGGGAAAGAAATGGGACCAATGGCCGTTAAAACGACGAAAAATTGTAAACATAAAACCAAAAATACAAAGGATGCCGGCTATTTACACTTTGAAACCGTCACCAGGCGTGAATTTCTCATCAAAGGCACAACCGGGGTCCTTGGGTTTGCCAGCGTCGGTGCTGTGGGCGATTTCGTATATGCCCAAAAGTCAGCCGACGGAGAAAAAATTGCTCCGGCAAAAGGTGCGGTTTTGGCCGATAAATCGCTGTGCTCGGGTTGTCGGACCTGTGAAGTGGTATGTTCCAACGTTAACAGTGAAGGCCGAAACGCGGCCGCCCTTGCGCTCGTCATCCTGGATAAAGACTACCTGAGCGGGAATTATCAGCCAAGGGCTTGTTTTCAATGTCTCGATCCGCCGTGTCTGTGGGCCTGTCCCGTTGACGCCATTAATGTTGATGAAAAATCCGGCACAAATGCCAGGGTCATTGACCTCGATAATTGTATTGGTTGCCAGCAATGCCAGGAAGCCTGTGAGGAGCACTTCGCAGTGCCAAGGCCCAGATATGATGCGGAATATGATATTTACAACAAATGTCATTTGTGTTTTGGAGATCCCAATTGTGTCAAGTATTGTCCTACGGGAGCTCTGCGATATGAGAGATCCGAAAAGGGCCTGCGGATCGGTTATCCCATCATTGAGGGGGTATAAGGTATGAAAAATTACGGTTGGGTCGGCAAAATTCTGAGAGTCGATCTCACCGAAGGCAAGATCCGGGAGGTGCCGACTTCGGACTATGCGCCCAAGTTTATCGGGGGCAGGGGTCTGGGGGCCAAAATCTGCTGGGACGAGGTGCCGGCAGACATCGGTGCATTCGACCCCGCCAACCGGTTGGTGTTTGCCACCGGTCCTTTACAGGGGACCGCGGCGCCGACCTCCGGGAGGTTCAAGGTGATGGGTAAAGCGCCTCAAACCGCTCCGCTGGAATCGTATTGTCATTCGGGCGTTGGCGGTCATTGGGCGCCGGAGCTTAAATGGGCGGGTTACGATGCCATTATCATCCAGGGCAGATCTCCCAAGCCGGTGTATCTATGGATTAATGACGGTGAGGTTGAGATTTTGGATGCGTCCGCTCTTTGGGGCCTGAATACCTATGAAACCCAGAAAAAGCTCTGGGGGAAACACGGCGCCGACACGCGCATCATGACGATCGGAGTGGCCGGAGAAAATAAAAGCCGGATTGCCATTATACTTACCGATACGGGGGACGCATCCGGGCAGGGGGGCTTTGGCGGTGTGATGGGTTCTAAAAACCTCAAGGCGATCGCTGTGCGAGGTACGGGTTATGTGCGGGTAGCGCGTCCCAAGCAGCTCATGAAGATCATTGACGATGTCAATAAACTATTTACCCGAAAATCGGCTCCCCAAAACCCTTTTCAGCCGGCGGAAGCCGGCTTCAAATACAACATATGGGGAGGCGGTTTCGGCAGAGGATCGCTAGGGGATGCGCCCGGCGAGCTGTTGAATCTATTGAACGATCCTTCCTCCGGTTATACGCGGGTGCTCGACGGTTGCTTCGGCTGTCCGGTGATTTGTCGGGCGAACGTCACTGGACCGGATATAACCAACGGTGTCGTGCTGTGTGCGCAAGCATACATGTACATGGAATCCACCGTTTACGATTACAAAAAGGGGTATAGCAAAGTAACCTGGCAGGCGGCCAAGCTGGCGGATC
>CALZJV010000632.1 GCA_945787595.1 uncultured Desulfobacterales bacterium
GGTCTTGCCCGTCCGAAATTCTCTTTTAGAACCAGATTGACAATCAGTCCCGGGCCAACAAGAATGGCAAGAACCATAAAAATATAGATTTTTTTCCTGAAACCGAACAATAGATCTACTTTCCGGATAGTCATATAAATAATTGAAATAAAGGAAAATATCCCGATCAATATCGCCGGCAGTGGGGCATAACGGTATATGAATTTGATAAATGGTGTTTTTGCGAGGTAAAAGTGACCGTTTTTAAAGAAAATTGCTGAAACAGTCAGATCAATCTGAGGGAACACAAAAAAAATAACTCCGGCCACAATGGTCATAATTAAAAATTTGTATGAAATGTTCAGTATCAATCCAACCTCATGATTGTTTCTGATGATATATTAAAGAATAAGGCTCACGAAAAAATATACTTTCATTTAATCATTATTTCAATTAGAAAGCCGTATATCGGGCCCTGTTTATTTCTATAACACCCGGAAAGAGGCTTGCCAGACTGTCGTTTAAGCCTTATCTTGTTGCGCGCTAAAAAGATAAGTTGTTAATATCAAATAAAAAATCGAATGGCTGATCAAAATTGATGACGGCCATCGACCAACAATTGTCGATATGCTTTAACCAAGTGCCTTGCCTTGTATGGAGACATGATCAACCCATGGCAGTTTTAGAAAATATCAGCGTGAGTTTAAGCCTGGATAAGGTTAGAAGAAGACTTCACATAAAGCCGGGCAGAGATTTAAGTGAGGTCCGGAACCTCGTCGATACCGTTCAGCAGCTCATTGAACCCAGAGCGATTTACGTTGTCAGCTATATCGAAGAAAAATCAGAGGACAGCGTCATCGTCGGAGGAGTGCGTTTGAGCAGCCGGGTTTTGCGAAAAAACCTAGACCAGGTGGAAAGAATTTTTCCCTATGTCATCACCCTGGGCAGCAAATTGGGCGCAAAACAATCCGCCTGCAACGATCTTTTAGAAAATTATTACCTGGATTCCATCGGCAACCTTGCTCTGAATTCGGTTCAAAAACAGCTAAAAAAGCACTTGCAGTCTAAATTTGCCCTGGAAAAAATGTCATCCATGGCCCCGGGATCATTGTCGGACTGGCCCATCGAAGAGCAAGGGCCTTTGTTTAAATTGGTCGGAGACGTGGAGGCTTCCATCGGCGTGAGCTTAACCCAGCACCTATTGATGCTTCCGGCCAAATCTATTTCCGGTTTCTATTTTCCGACGGAAGTGTCCTTTTTTAGCTGTCAACTGTGCCCTCGGGAAAAATGCGAATCGAGAAAAGCAAAGTACAATCAAGCGCTGGCCGATGAATATGGGATTAAGAACTAAGCTTATTCCGAGACTACGGTCGGAAAAAGTGGCCCCTGAAGGGCAACAAGCACGCCGATAATTTATATAGGTTTCAGGTGTCGGGTGTCAGGTTTCAGTATCTAACATCTCTTTTCCCTGACACCCGACACCTGAAACCTTCATTTTCTGACAACATGTTGTCAGAAAAATGCCCCTAAGGGCCTGGATAAGGAATCATGATACGAGTAAGGCCAGCCCTGAACGGTGAACCTTGAACTTCCAAATTTTCAACCTGTGAACGTCTACTAAACAACATGTCTCGCCGCTGGCTAATATTTTCGCTTTCCACCTCCCTTTTTTTCATTTCCCAGTTTTATCGGGTTTCCAATGCGGTTATTGCTCCTATGCTGATCAGGGATCTTTCCCTGGATACCGAGGGGCTCGGTTTGATTTCAGCGTCTTTTTTTTATGCGTTTGCCCTCACCCAAATCCCGATCAGCCTCTTTTTGGACAAATTAGGTCCAAAACTATTGATGACGGTGCTTTCCGCCATCGGAATATTGGGCGCCCTTGTTTTCTCATGGGCCGATTCGCTGGCGCTGGGTGTGACGGGTCGTGTTCTGCTGGGGGCGGGTATGGCCTGCAATTTGATGGGAACTTTCAAGCTCCTGACCCTGTGGTTCAGCCCCAGAAAGTTTGCCACCCTCATGGGAATTGTTATTGCCATCGGCACTGTCGGAAACATGGTGGCGACAACCCCTCTGGTCGTATTGGTGGAGAGCATGGGCTGGCGGGCCGGCTTTCAGTTCATTGCGGTCATCAATCTTCTGGTGATCCTGGCATTTTATCTTGTCGCTTGCGATCCACCGGCGACAACATTGGACGGTCAGGACCCCGAGTTCTCAATGAGCCTGCATGATGTTTTTGGCAACATACAATTGCTTTTTAGACGAAAAGATTACTGGATCATATCATTCAGTACCCTTGTCCGCTACGGGGTCTATGCTGCCTTCCAGGCCCTTTGGGCAGGACCTTTTCTGATGGAAGTTATGGGGTACTCCGCTATAACCACCGGCAATCTGATTCTGCTCTTGAATTTTGGAATGATTTTGGGGTCCCCGTGCTGGGGAGCCCTTTCCGACAGGCTGTTAAGAACCCGCAAAGGGGTTATCATGGCCGGCTTAATCGGCATTGCCGTGACCATCATTGTTTTAATGTCAATCCCGGCTGGTCTGCATCCTGCAATTTTAGCTTTGCTTTTCTTCTGCTTCGGCTTTTTCAATGCCGCCGGTATGTTGATGTATCCTCATATAAAAGAAATGATGCCGCCGGAGATGGCCGGCGTGGCGATGACCGGTATCAACTTTTTTAACATGATCGGACCGGCGGTTTTCCTCCAGGGTTTGGGAAGCCTCATGCAAACCCTATATCCTAATGCTTCCCGCGGACCGCAAGCCTTTAATAGCGCTTTCATCGTGTGTTCAGTCTGCCTGGCGATAGCGACAGCGCTGTATTTTTTTACCGCCGAGAAGCGCTTGGGTCGTTGATGGTGTTATATCCGATATAAATAAAGAATGAACTTTGAACATCGAACGTCCAATGCTGAACATCGAATAATGATGTCGCTCCGCTCCGCAATTTAAATTCAACAGTGCTTAAATCCGATATCAAACCTTGCTTGACTGTTTCTTTTCATCAGTTTTTAGACTCGTAACGAAAATCTTAATTAATTCCTATGTTCCCTCAAAGATATCATTCTTTATGGTTCTCAACGGTATACCAGCAGTCTTTCTTCGAAGTCATAAGTCTATTTTTCACCTTTTCCCATTCAACATTCGATGTTGGACGTTCGATGTTCGATGTTCATCTTTTTCCCTAAATTAAGCCGCTACGCTATCTCCTGCTTCTCCACCCACCGGTAAAGAAACTCGATGATTTCCTCCAGGTATTGTTTACCCGCTTCAAATGATGCCGGACGGGGGTCTCCCAGCACGCCGTTTTGATCCAGATTTTGGATACCATCAAAGACCTTCGACATAATTTCGGATAATTCACCGACAAATCCCTCGGCGGCCCGGTCCATCTTTACCTGCTCGGGCCTGAGAGCAATCATCAATGATGTTTCCCATTCCCCGGAATGAGCTCCTGATTTGGCGGCATCCACACCAAAAGCCCTTGAGCTTTCAAATGCTGCGTTGACAAGCCCCTCCAGATCCGTAAATGCAAGAATTTGCACCCCTTTGGCAGGTTCAATATTCGCCACCGCCTCTGCCAGGGGTTTGAAATTGCCCCCATGGGTGGGTAAGAGTACAATGCGCCGAAATCCGTGAACAGACAGGCTGGCAACGACATCCGTTACGATGCTGCGGAAGGTTTTTTCACCAAGGGAGATGGTTCCG
>CALZJV010000633.1 GCA_945787595.1 uncultured Desulfobacterales bacterium
TCAGCGGACCCGAGCTGTTCGGTAAAATGCTTCATCTCTTGCGCCATGGTGTCGGCAATTTCCCCGGAAATGGATCTTTTCAACAGCGCCTTGGTCAATCGTACCGAAGCGGGAGGCTGTTGTGCCAGTTTCTGCGCTTGGGCATAGGCTTTATCGATAAACTCCGAATCCGGATAGACGGCATTGACCAGTCCGATCTCAAGGGCTTTAACCGCCGAAAAAAACTCGCCAAGCAGCAACAGCTCGGATGCGTGCTGGTGTCCGATGAGCCTGGGCAACAAAAAACTGGAGGCCGCCTCAGGGCAAAGCCCCAAGTTCACAAATGGCAGCCTGAATTGTGCGCTTCGGCCGGCATATACCAGGTCGAAGTGCAGTAACATAGTTGTGCCGACGCCGACGGCAGTGCCCCCGACGGCTGCCACGATGGGTTTTTTGACGCGGCGAATGGCCTCCAGAAACGGATTTGTGTGCTTGACCTCGCCATCCGGCCTGAAGTTTTTAAAATCCTGCAAATCGTTGCCCGCGGTAAAACAATCCGACCTGCCTTGCAAAAAAATAACTCGGATATTGCCGTCCTCTTCCGCTCGCTTAATGGCATCGGCCATGGCGGCATACATGGCGATGGTAAGCGCGTTTTTCTTCTGCGGCCGGTTAATTTTAATACGAAGTATATGTTCCTGACTCTCCGTAATTATTTCATTTTTTGAATCGACTGCACTCATTTTAATAATCCATTTGATTGGTTGAATGGGTTGAATAAGTTGATTGGTTGACTCGGGTGATTGTAATATGTTGTGGTCCGAGGAGTAAAGGTCTGTTTCGTTGAATTGGCAATATTTCCTTATTTAATTAATAGAATTCGATCCAGCTCAATCAACTCAATCAACCTAATAAACTCACTAATCTCTTCCCACTTTACTCTATGCCTTAACAATCCGAAATCAGAAATCTAAAATCCGCAATCGAGTCATTCCCCATTCCGCTTTCCTTATATGATTGGCCACAGACCCACACAGACATGCACAGACAGTACTGCCTTTATTAAATTGTCTGTGTGCGTCTGTGTGCGTCCGTGGCTATTTTCACTGGCCACTAAATCCGTCTTCAGAATTCCGCATTCCACCTTCCCACTTCCCTCCGGGGCCGCTTCCAGCCCGTAGGCTTACACGCCGGAGGGTAGGCCCCCATGGCCCCTATGGCTTCCGGCTCGGAGAGCCTACAGCTCGGAGAGGCCGGAGGCCCCATTCCGCCTTCCCACTTCAATTACAATTTTCCCAGATAACCGAGTACCCCTGCCCGCGACCGACACACATGGTGGTCAAACCGTATCGGGATAGAGGATTCTCCCGAAACAAGCCGCATAAAAAAGCCACCAAACGAGGGCCCGAAGCCGCCAGGGGATGACCGTAAGCGATGGCCCCACCCCATTGGTTCACCCTGGGATCATCCGCGTTTAAGCCGAAACGGTCCAGGAAGAACAAAGCCTGGACGGCGAAGGCCTCGTTGATTTCGATGATATCGATGTCATCCATGGTCAGCCCTGCTTTTTTAAGTACTTTTTCCGTTGCCGGAACCGGGGCGATGCCCATGACAGTCGGATCGACACCGGCCGCTGCGGATGCCACCCAGCGCATTTTCGCCCGCAGCTTCAGCTCCTTGGCTTTCGACTCATTCATCAGCAGCACGACACAAGCCCCGTCATTTAAGCCTGAAGCATTTCCGGCGGTCACCCGGCCGCCCTCATCTCTGAACGGCGTTTTCAGGCCCGCCAGGCCCTCTATGGAGGTTTCCGGCCTTGGTTGCTGGTCCCTGTCGGCTGTCATTTTGCTACCGTCTGCCAGTGTCACATCAAGGGGAATAATCATATCTTTCATCTTGCCGGCCGCAATTGCCCGTGCGGTTTTATCCTGGCAGGCCTTGGCATAGGTATCCGTCATTTCCTTGTTGAATTCAGGATGGCGATCGTGGATGTTTTCGGCAGTCATGCCCATATTAAACGCCGACGGACCCCCCAGAAGTTCTTCGGCCCGGGGGTGGGGATCTCGCATAAACCCCATCGGCAAGTGTCCCATGTGTTCGACGCCGCCGGCGATCAGACAGTCGGCCATGCCACTGGCGATATGGCTGACAGCGAATCCAACAGCGGTCAGACCACTGGCGCACATGCGATCGATCGAACAGCCGGGGATTTCCCAACCCCATTCAGCCAGGATCGGAATCATCCGGCCGATAGTTCCGCCCTGTTCTTTGACCTGGTTGGTCACGCCCCAGATGCTGTCCTCAATCATTTCCGGCTGTACGGCCGGGTTGCGCTCGATCAGGGCTTTTATTAAGGGCACACACAGGTCTTCCGCCCGTGTATTCCAGAATATGCCTTTCTCCCCTGCCCTGCCGAAGGCGGTTCGCACGGCATCAACCACGACAACATCATTAAGTCCTCTTGTCACTTCTACACCCCCTCATTGTTATAGTTTTCACCGCTCCGCTGTGTTCGAAGAGGAAATAAACCAAGACCTCTGCGTCCTTTGCGCCTCTGCGGTGAATATTGAATTATACGGTCATTTCAAAAACAGCCGCGATTCCCAGGCCACCGCCACCGCAAATACTTTCCAATCCCAGTTTTGCGCCGCATCTTTTCATCTCGTGCAGCAATGTCACCAGCACCCGGGTACCGGTGGCGGCAATCGGGTGCCCCAGAGAGATACCGGATCCGTTGACGTTGACCTTGCCAAACGCTTGCGGTTTAACACTCATTTGCTTTAAATCGGCCAGGACCTGGGCCGCAAACGCTTCCTGAATTTCGATGAGATCCATTTGATCGATGGTCGCATGCGCCAGATCCAGCGCTTTCCTGACGGCTGCCGGAACGGTTCTGTAAGTATGTCTCGGGTCATCCCCGACCACGGCACAGGACTTCAGCTGGGCCAGGGCCTCGACACCCAATTCTACTGCTTTTTTTCGCGAAGTCACGACTACAACTGCGGCGCCGTCATTTTCGGTAGAGGAGTTGCCGGCAGTGCAAACGCCGCCAAGCACGGGTTTAAGGCGGCCAAGCTTCTCGAGCGTGGTATCGGATCGAGGATTTTCGTCACGATCGATAACTACCGGGGGCCCCTTGCGTTGGGGAACCGAAACCGGAATTATTTCATCGTTAAATTTACCCTCCGCCTGGGCGGCGCAAGCTTTTTGGTGACTTGCCAACGACCACAGGTCACAGGCCTGCCGGGTGATTTCTTCTTCCGCGGCCGCTGTCTCAGCCCAGGTCATCATGGCCGGCAAGACACCGTAGCGCTCCTCCGGCTGTGACATGACCCGGGCCCGCTGGATTCGGTCAAAAAAACGAAGTCCCCAAATTGACATATCGCCATGGCCCCGCGGCATTCCCGGACGCCCGCCGACGCCCCATTTGATATTTCCCGCAAGGTAAAATTCGGCATTGCTCATACTCTCCACACCGCCGGCCACAACGATCTCCGCCTGATTGGATTGTATCAGGGCAGCAGCCAGGCGAACCACGTCCAGACCGGTACAGCATCGTCTGTCAATCGTCAAACCCGGGATGGTTTCGGGCCAACCGGCTTTAAGCAGTGCCATCCGGGCAATATTCACGTATTCGCCGTTTTGATAGGACTGTCCCATGATGACTTCATCCACCTGGTCGGGTTGAATATTTGCG
>CALZJV010000634.1 GCA_945787595.1 uncultured Desulfobacterales bacterium
GAATGGCGCCAAGGGCAATGGTTCCAGATAGGGCTTTTCCTCTGTGAACATCTCGGCCACCTGACGTTTGGCCCGACCATGGATCCGTGGCGCAGCCCAGCGCTCTTCCCAGTACATGAGCCAATCGTTCTGGGCCTCGATACTGTCGAATCGACGTCCCTTCAGGGCGGTTGCCTGGGTGTGTTTCACCGCATTTTCCACCGTCCCTTTCCGATTTGGATCGGCAACCCTGGCCGGATCCGCCACAACGCTATAGTGCTCCAACACTGCGGCATACAACGAATTGAGTTCCGGATCATAGATTCCGGCTTGATAACGCCTTCTTTAAGGTTGTCCAGCGTGACATATTGGGTGCAACCACCGAAATACCGGAACGCTTCCTCATGCAGCCGACACCACGTTTCTTTGCTGGATTTCCATACCACCTTGCGGAAGGCCCGGCCGGAGTACTTCAATGTCATGACAAACAGCCGCGGCCGTCGGTATTTCCCGTTGCTATGAAGCGTTAGAGCCCCTGTCCCATAGTCAACCTGAGCCTCTTCGCCGGGAAGAAACTCCAGGCGGTCATATTGCCTGGGGTCTCTCTTTTTCAACCCCCTTACAAACCGCTTCACGCTATTGTACCGGTGATTGAAACCGAACCGTTCCACCAGATCCTGGTAGATGGCTGTGGCATTGCGGCCCAACCTTACTTGTTGCTCGATCCACTCCCGATGTGGCTCACAGGCGCTACGAGCGTGCTTCGGCAGTTTCTTTTCCGGAGCCGGTGGCCGGGGTGGGGGATTTTGGCCAGATTCATCCTCTAACCCGGTGGCCATCTCCTGTCCGGTGGGGGATTTTGGAGGGAAATCCTCTTGGCTTGCCGGCAGACCATCCAACCGGTCATATTTTCGAATGGTCTTGCGATCAACACCGGTCGTCCGGTTGATCTGCCGTTGGCTGATACCCTTGTCCAACAATGTTATGATGGTTGCCTTCAGATGCGGCTTCAAAACGTTCATCCTTCCTCTCTCCCATTTGATGATTATTCAAATGGGAGATGTCTACGCTCTGCCGCCGTTTTGACCAATCACTATTGTGAAATCAGTCCAGGGGGGTGGGGGATTTTGACCCGGCCACAGGTGGGGGATTTTGGGTGGCCGTCAGGGTCAAGCGATCGAGGCGGGCTTTGAGAGCATCTGTAAGTCTCTGGACTCCCTCGATGTTGTTCTCATAGGTGGTAAGTCTGATTCCAAGAAAATCAAACGGTACGTCCTCAGGGGTCTGCGATAGCAGCATGACCTCCTTCCCTAAGACATCCGCGAGACCGACCTCATATGTGACATTCGGATTCTTGGAGCTCAGATCTGCGATGACTAGCCGAGCCTTGTTGAGCCCTTCCCAAATGTCGTCCATTACGATTCGGCCGTCCTTCTCGTCGGCTCGTTGGCACTGAAAGCCGTTCTGGAAGACGATCTGCTTGATCAGGTTCCAGACAGCATCAGACCACGGTTCGCGGAATGGCATCAGCACGAAAACCAGGTCCTCCTCAACTGCGAAGTCGCGGCCTTTCCAATGCGGGTTTATACTCACGCCGCTACCGTGGACAGACGGTTCTACCCCGCTAAACAGGACATCGACGGCCTGGAGGGTCCCATCCGTGCGGCGCGTCTGGGCGAAGATTCTGACGTTAATACGCCCTTCGGGCAAGGAGAACACAGTGTCTTTGGAAGGCACCCGGCCATATGCTAAGGCCTGTACGGCGGTCGTGAGTTCGCGAACCCAGCCTTCGTCCCGGCCAGCTCCACGAACTTGGCCTAGCCACTCTCCGAGTAACATTGGTTGTGCACCTTGGGTGAAGCCAAGGAGTCGCCTGCAGTCGGCGTTGGCGTGTTTGACGCGTGCGGCCGCGAGCTGAGGCCAACCGCGCACCGCAGAGGCATCTGTGAATTCCACCTGCATGTACGGGCCGAGGAATCTTCGGCCCAGTGACGGCGGTCTAATAAGCTCCGCGATGAACCGGGCCCTGTCCGAAAGGTGAGTAGCGAAATCTGGATTGACCGGTGGGAATCCCGGAATCCAGTTAGGTTTCAAGAAAAGATCGACAAGAAACCGCTCGACAAACCGCTCGACGCTCTCCCGGTCAGCCGGTACGGATTGATGAAGGCCGAGCGCGTCAGTCACCTCTTTGTCCGGATGGTGTAGGCACACAAGCCTTTTGCCCAAGCCCCCACTTCCCCGAAAGTACCCGGCCTCGTAGAGTTGCCAGTCTCTTTCCACTTCTGGGCCGGGCATCAGCAGCAAAAACCAGTCCGAGGCTGGAATGTCCTTCTCGATCTGCTCTCGCCACTTCGTGCCGACGTCCAAGGTTGCCATATGGTTCATCTGCAGCTTCTGTCCAGACCAATCTCGAAACCATTCATCGAGCTGCTCAGCAATCTTCTGGTCCTTGTATTTGTAACTGAAGAATGCGGTGATTCTCTCGTCACGCAGTGGTTTGAGCAGGCGTCCCACGGTCTTCAAGATGTCTTCGTCGGAAACCTCCTCACCGTGCATTTCGATCAGGAACTCGATGGCGTTTCGTGTTCGACCCGTTACAGCAATGTTTTGGACCAGGAAGCTCGCGATGGGCTCTATCTCCATCAGGCGGTCAACGCGGTTCGCGTTTCGAGGAGAGTCGGTCACCGTATTGGACCGTCGTGAGGTTGTTTCAGCAGCCATAATGGCCTCCGGCGCTAGAGATAAGACATTGCTTTTTCAGTGCGGATAAATCGAAAATGGTGAATTGTGTATCGGCTTCAGCTTCAGCACAACATATTGAAGCACCCATTAACACAAACAATAACCTTCCTGATAGCTGAAGCGGGTTTTATTGTCAACATTGTTTTTTTGACGGGGGAATTGAGCGTTTAGGCAAATTCGGGCATAGCTCACCGCTTTGCCCGAAGCTGGATTTTTTTAAAGGTAGGTTTCAATCGGATAATCAACATCGATTATGTAATCATCCGCGCTGGGCAATGAGGATTGATCATAGATAATAAAGGCTTCAGGCGGCGGGTCGTTGGCTCGCGGAGGCGGTTTGCGTTTGACATCCCATATGTCCAGGTGTTTGAGGATCTTTTTTATTATTTCCGAATCATCGATAAAAGATATTATTCTCATATATCCCGAGCATTTAGAACACACTAATGGATTAACATTATAGATTTTTTGTATCAGCCGCGCCCAATTTTGGCGAAAGTCCTTACGCGATATATCCGAATCAATCAAGTCCGGAACTTGATCATCGGTGCCGGCCTTTTTTCGTAATCCACGCGATTTATTAGAATAATAGCCGTAATACCGGTCAGACTGCATATCTGAGGAAAGTTCATGAAGAAACTGTTTACATTACCCATCCTTGTCATCCACTAAATGGCCGGTCTGTAGAGGTCCTTCACTTTCGGTCAAGATCTCAACCTCCTCATGTTTTAATAGTACTGCCAGACGGTTGTAGCCAAGCCGTACCTATTTCTTGGACGGATCGAGCAGTTCCCAATATCCACCATCAATGCAAAATTGAAGGATTGCGCTTATCGCCGTTCGCACTTTTAGAGGCAGCTGAATGGTTACAAAAACAAAAGCCACAGATCTAGGTACAAAAAAATATATTAACATACCTTATTGGATGGTATATTCTTTCACCAAAAATACGGACTGAAAGGATGGATTATGGATGATTTCACAAAATATTTGCATTGTCAAAAGGAGATTACCGCACATAAACTAAAAACCATCAATCGATATCTAAAAAAAGAGGTTGGACCTCAAAGAAAACGTACATCACAAATAATTATTGTAGAAAATGTACTCCAAATTGCCGGCAGGCCTTTGCATATTTCCGAGATTATTGAAATTGCCAATAGAGATTTCCAGGTCCAGTTGGAACGGGATTCCATCGTATCGATCATCGTGAAAAAAATAAAAGCGGGTCAACGATTTGTCAGAACGGCTCCCAATACCTTTGCGCTAAAGCCGTAGAGATCATAGATCATGTGCGCCGCATCGATGAAAACAAACCTAAATGTGATCAGCTTCGCCCAATGATGATGGAAACATTGGATCAAGACCGTCAAGTAGCTATAGCAGAAATTTTGTGTGATATGCTCATGTGCATGATACATGATTTCAAAGCCGTCTCGAAAACCGAAAAAGGGGTCAAATCTTTGATTTTGACAAAATAATTTGTGATAAAAATTGATGTCAATATTAAAGATCTCGTATGAAACTACCCCAAAATGGCACAGTTTTTTGGTGATTAAATTGGCCGCTTTTCTGGCTAGCGGCGGGGCTCGTATTAAACACCGCTTGGCCGGAACAGTGAACAGATTTAACGTCCAACATCGAACGTCCAACATCGAACGTCCAATGTTGATGACGCTACGCTTTATCGATTTTAAAACAAAAGGACCGCAGAATACTGAACAGCAGCCTGCGACGAGCTAAACCGAATCGAATTTCGAAGGGTAAATTCGATTTGCTTAGGCTATTTTTAAATTGACAGAATACATTATTCGATGTTGGACGTTCATTAGGTTCTTTTCCGATCAAACTGGCCGCTTTTCAGGCCAGCGGCTGAACTGAACCCTATCTCTTCAAGCAACTTCCTATCTTTTTCCTAACCTTTCCCCTCATATGTCTCTACCCTGACTCGGGCGGTTCCCTTGTCATAAAACCCTAATTTGCGGGCAGCCCCGGCGCTCAGGTCAATAATGCGTCCTTCAACAAAAGGGCCACGATCATTAACCCGCAGGATGATGCTCCGGCGATTTTCAAGATTGGTTACTTTTACAAAGGTCGGCAACGGTAAATATTTATGGGCCGCGTTGAGCCCGTTCGGATCAAACGCCTCACCGTTGGCGGTCATGTGACCGCCTTTCTGGCGGTACGTTTCATACCCGTACCACGACGCGATGCCGGTTTCGCGATAGTTGCGAGCCTGCTCCACCGACATGGGCACATACCTTTTTCCCCTGACGACATAGGGCGATTTTTTAACCTTACCTTGGCGGATGGCCTCTTTGGGCGGAAGTCCGTCAATGGTCTCGATCTCCTGCCGCGTCAGGGGCCAGCTGAGCGGCGCGGCAACGACCTTGAATGTAAAGCCACCGACATGATAAATAAGCTTGCCGGCACTGTAGGCGGATTTAGCGGTAAATTTTGTTACTTTGTAAGTGGCTTTGACTGTTTCCTCGGTAACATCATAGGTCGTTCGGACCACCTGCAGGATAACAATACAGGGCAGAGTATTAAAAGATATATAGACTGTTTGATTTTAATTTTGCGCAGCATGGTTAGACCTGTTGACTGTAGACTTAATATTTTTATACTACATATTGGTTAGAAGCCAAATAGAAAAGGCTGGGAGGCGAGGAAGCCGGGAGCCCAGGAGGCTTGGAAGCTGAAGAAGGAAAGAAAAGGGTCACATCTTAAATATTAAATAATCAAAATCAAGATTTAATATTTAAGATGTGACCCTACCGATTTCCTATCGATTTCTCTACCGAGAGCTGATCGACGGCTGCAAACCGGCGGCCGAATCCCTGACGATAGAGGCTGTATATGATCCGCCCCAGGCCGGGCGCCGGGAAGCGGTCCTACTTGGCAGCGCCGGGCAGCGCATTATTACCGCCGGCGAAATTTTATGTCTGGCGGGGCTCACCGCCGGTCTGAACACC
>CALZJV010000635.1 GCA_945787595.1 uncultured Desulfobacterales bacterium
GCATTCTGTTCAGGATGGCGTTCAATGATGATTTTTTCTCCGGTGCGCACATAATGCTTCCTGCTGATAGAGCGAAAGGAATCGCCGATTTCAAACTCACGCAGCCCACTGATATGAAATCCTCGATCAGCAACCCTGCTGCTCAGCATCCGGAAACCGGTCCGCTGCCGTACCGGTTTCAAAATAGTAATAGGGAGTTGTTTCCAGAGGCTAGAGACTTCCATCTGTCAGACTCTCCACTGCCAGAATTTGCTGAATAATATCATCATTACTTATTATCGGCGGATCAAGTTTCCTTGCCTGTCTGTGGTCCAGTTGGAATTTGAAACGTAAGACGGGGAGAGCAACAGCTTTAACGTCATCAAAGGTTATGTGAGAATTTTCATGCAGAAAAGCATGCACAGCTGCCGACCGCATAATATCCTGGGCAGCACGGATCCCTGGCCCCCACCTCACCGCCGGATGGTCATGAATTGCACTGATGAGACGTTGAGTGTATGAGACAATTGTATCATTCATATGACGTGACAGGACGTACTTTTCAAATATTGCGTTCTGGACAACAACGATATCCTCCATTTGAAAAACTTTTTCTATTTTCTGTGGCCTGGTGTCATGCGTTGCAATTCTGCGAAGCAGATCAGTACTTGGATACGGAACTTTCGCCATGAGCATGAACCGCTCCTGCAGAGCTTCGGGAAGGATGCTGGTGGATTCTGACGATTCAACCGGATTCTGTGTGGCGACCCAGAAATTAAAAGGGGAAAGATCATGCTCCTTTCCTTCAAGGCTGACCTTTTTTTCTTCCAGAGGCGATAAAAGCGCTCCGTGGATACGGGGTATGGCCCTGTTTATCTCATCAGCAATGACGATTCTGGAAAAAATCGGACCCTTTGTAAAAGTCAAATCCTGCAATTTCTTGCTTTCTCCGTCATTCTCCAGGGACCCCATGGAGTAAAAGAGATCCTGCGGCATGGTTTCCGGGGTAAATTGGATAAAGGAACAACTTACGTCAATGGTTCTTGCCACAGCATGTGCAACCAGAGTCTTACCAACACCTGGCTCACCATCAAGGATGACATGCCCATCAGCCAGCATGGCAATAAATATATTCTGGATCACATCATCCAGCTCAATGACTACTTTATGGATCTCACCGACTGCCTGCCTGTATTGTGCCAGAAACATTTTCCCCAAGTTAGTCTCAGGTAAGGATTCTTTTTCTGTCTTCATACTCATAATATAAACTTTTTGGTTAAGATTGATATTGAACAAATGAGATTCGGAGAATAATGTTCACTGCCTTTCATTAAATATTATATTCACGATTAGTATGATTTACAGTCTATAATACAGATTATGATAGTGCTATTATTCAGTAAAGGCTCCATGGGCAAAAGGTATGAATTAAAGTATGTTACTATCTCCACAGGGAATGGTAACTACCAATAAAGCTCCTGGGCAGCTAATGTTATGACAAGTTCCCTTATGACATCATTCTGACATTTTTCTTAATACCTCATATTTTTATTCCCAACTCCCCCTAAAAAATAAAGGGATTTGAAAGGTCTAGACAATGGGGAGACCTTTCAAGCTGCGAGCAATCTTTGATTGTATGTAATTATTATCAAATTCATTCGGTTAACCTCGTCCACCTGAGACGGACTAAGGGGGAGGAAAATTATATGAAATTTTATTTATTAAAAACACAAACCTGGTACTTCCTGACATATTTATAGTGACACTCTAATCTTCCGAAAAACTACGCTAGACATTACTTCCTGCTTATTATAGGATACATCATTCTGGCATTGCACCCTGGCAAAAACCAGGCAATAAATTAGCATTTTCCTTAGGTTGACAGGCAGTTACAAAGCATTTACTCTGTCCCTCCACATTTACTTTTTACCGCTCAATTACAAAATCAGCACCAGAAATAATTCAGCAAGATATACACTCAAGGTCGGATGCGTTGAGACCGGTACGGAACAGTTAGGGTCACATCTTAACGGGCTGTTGCCCAACTCATTTTCACGAAACCATTTGCAGCTGATCCAAAGGTCCTTTTCAATCAAGAATGGGTTCCTGTAAAGATATCATTAGTAATCCAAGCAACAGCCTGATTGGCAAGTGGACACTTCCCAGATTTCGCCTGACGTGTTGCCGCATTTTCATCTTTGCCTGCACCATTGCCTCACTTGGTTTTCCAATACGATTCACGAGAACCATGATATTCTGAATGGCAGCGGTCAGATATTCTTGTATCTGGTTCCTCCACGATCTACGCCATCGTGATCTTTTGAAGCCGTAGCGACAGGATCTGGCAAAAGAACGTTCCATCAGGTGCTGCCTGATGCGGATGTCCCTTTTCGCTTGTATCGACCCGGCCTTGCTGCGCATCAACTCAAGATCCTCATGTCTGTGGTGTCGTTTTACCGTCCGTCCGGTTTTGGAAGAAGTACACTGATCATACAATTGACAGGCATTGCACACCTTCCGGGGACTGCCATACTCATATGCCTTGCGCTTCTTTTTGTGTCGCCGTTGAGTTAAGGTCTGTCCTGCCGGGCAAGTATAGGTGTCGGTTTCCGGGTCATACCGAAAAGCTTCTTCCGGAAAAATATCTTTCCTCCTTCCCTTGTTCTTGCCGGTTGCCTTCAGATCCGGAATGTGGGCATCAACACCACGGTCAAAGCAGGTAAGATAGTTCTCAACTGTGCCGTATTTGCTGTCAGCTACGACAAGGCCCGGCAATACGCCGGTTGTTGCCTCATGTTGTTCCATGAGATTAACCAACTCATGAGCTTCGCTTACATCACCTGCCGTTACACCCGTTGCAGTAATCACTTCATTTTTTTCATCAACGGCCCGGTGAACTTGATACCGAAGCTTTGCTTTGCCACGCCTTACTATAGCGGCATCCGGGTCGGTACTTGATATAAAGCGTTTGTTGACCTTACTGTAACGCCCGCCACCTCTTGAACTATCTTCCGACTCGGCAAGCCGTGCTTCCAAATGCCGGTAATTCTTTCGTAGTTGATGTTTGAGGTTTTTAGTATCAACTACCGAGTTGTTCGAGGCATCGGCATCGACCAGGCTGGAGTCGAGAAAAATCTTTTTGCCGTCAACAAGCCCTGCTTCAAAACATTGCCACACAATTCTCTCAAAAAAGCTCTTGAACAACTCCGCGCCCCAACGCTTTCTTGCCTTTGACAAAACACTGTGATTGGGGATGGTGCTGTCCAGGTCAAAACCCAGAAACCACAACCAGTCCAGTCGTTCAGGCAAGGTATCCATAAGCTCGCGTTCCGAACGCACATTGTAAAACACCAAAAGCAACATGAGCTTCAGGATAACCGGAGGCGGAACTGAGACATTGCCGTTGTGTCCGTACTTGTCTCGCACGGCATCGTAGGCAAAATCAAAGTCCACCAAATCGGCTATTTTGCGCAAGGGATGATCCGAACGAATCCGTTCCTCAAGTGAAAAATTGTAGTAAAAAAGTTTTCCTTGCTTACCTTTTTCTTGTCCCATCATGATGATAATTCCCCCGTTGTTTCGACGAGACAATTATAGCACAAATATCTTTTTATTTCAGCTTGTTGCTGGTAGTTTTTGATTAAAACAAGCCTATTCCCCAAAGTAGTGTTATGGTTTGGGCAACAGC
>CALZJV010000636.1 GCA_945787595.1 uncultured Desulfobacterales bacterium
GCCCAGCCGCTGGCCTGAAAAGCGGCCAGTCAAATCGAATAAAAAACTTAATGAGATGCAATTTTATTTCTCTGACAGGATTAACAGGATGGACAGGATTTAGCATAGAGCTAAACTAAACCAAAACAATCCAGTAAATCCAGTTAATCCTGTCTAAATAAATGAAGTTTCATACGAGGGGTAAGAAAAAAAATTAACATCGAACATCGAACATTGAATGTCCAACATCGAATAATGTATTCTGTCAATTTAAAAAAAGGCTGAGCAACACGCGGCGCAAGCGCCTGCGCTGCACGAGCGAATCTACCATTCGAAATTCGATTCGGCTGAGTCGTTCGACCCTGAGTTTATCAATAAAGAGCTCACGACCGAAGGGCTCGTCGCAGGCTGCGATTCAGTATTCTGCGGTTCGCTTGTTTAAAGATAGATAAAGCGTAGCGCCATCAATATTGGCGTTCGATGTTCGACGTTCGACGTTCGATGTTCGACGTTCAATCTGTTCACTGTTCCGGCCAGGTTGAATCTCATACGAAGTTTCATAAGAGGGGTTCGAAGGTTCAGGCCAATCGCTTGCCGCCGAAGCTGTCAGGTTGGTTGAAAAAAGACTTCAGCCTTGCCGAGTCTTATCAGAGAGGTTCGAGGTAAGGACGATTCGCAAAAGCAAGGAAATCTCTTCTAAGGCACAATTTAAGAGCCTGCGGGACGCTTTCTGAAGGGAGAACACAAAACCTGTGAACGATTGTTTCTTTTTTCTACTAAGCGCATGTTTGAATTAACCTCCAGGAGGCGTTCTTGAATAAAACCGGGGAATATAACGGACTGACGGACATCGATGGAATACTGGTTGGTCATTACACAGACTTCGATGCGGTCAGCGGCATTACGGTAGTTCTTTGCCCGAAAGGGGCTGTGGCCGGCGTGGATGTGCGGGGTTCAGCTCCGGGAACCCGGGAAACAGATTTAATGGCTCCCCATAACCTGGTCGAACAGGTTCAGGCTGTGGTATTGGCCGGCGGATCAGTTTTTGGCTTGTCTGCCGCCGATGGTGCGACCCGCTGGTTGGCTGAAGAAGGCTGCGGCTTTCCGCTGGATCAGGGGTATGTGGCGCCAATTGTACCGGCGGCCGTGCTCTATGATCTGGGGCGCGGAGAAAAATTCATTCCGCCCATCAGTTCGGAATGGGGGCGATGGGCTTGCGAGGGTGCCGGTTCTTACCCCGTAAAACCCGGCTGCGTCGGTGCGGGAACCGGCGCTTTATCCGGCGGTATCAAAGGCGGATTGGGGACCGCCAGCCTGGTTTTGGAATCCGGAATCACTGTGGCTGCTTTGATAGCCGTCAATTCCGACGGTTCGGTGATCAATCCTGCCAGTGGTAGACCCTGGGAAATCGGGCTGGAGGTCGATGATGAGTTCGGTGAACAGGGCAAACGCGCAGTCAGGCTGCCGCCGGATCTGCGGCCCGCGCCTATCAGAAATACGACCATCGGCGTCGTGGCAACGGACGCTGCTCTTTCCGCCACCCAGGCTCATAAAGTAGCCCAAATGGCTCACGATGGAATGGCCCGGGCCATTCGGCCGGCCCATACCATGTTTGACGGGGACACGATTTTTTGTCTGGCTACCGGCAAGAAAAAATTGCCCGAAACGCCCGGATTTTTCTTAGCCGCTCAGGCTCAAGCGCTTAGCGAACTGGGGCATGCCGGTGCGAATTGTGTGTCAAGAGCGATCATTCGAGCAATTTTATCCGCCCAAAGTCTGGCGGGCATGACGGCGTTTTGCGATCTTGAAGACCAGTGAATGAATATTTTCGATTGAATATTGACAATCCCGTAAAAAGTCAAAATTCTCAAATTTTAGTCACATAACCTATTCAAATTATTAGGTATGATATTAGAAAATTGGCTCTTTGCAGACTTTTTACGAAACCGTCAATATTGAAGATTTAAGGAAAGTGGAATTTTGCCTGTTTTTTAACCGGTACAAAATACTCCGCAATTTTTCATATCCGTTCGGGTGTCCGCTAATTTCATAATGATTATCAAAAAAGGAGATTTTAAGGTGAAAAAAGTTGTGCTCATCATCTTGGCTTTGGCCATAACTGTTCCTGTTAACCAGGCCTTTTCTGCAACACCGCAACAAGGCGGAGACTTGACCATCTGTGTGGGGGATGAACCTCCGGGGCTGGACCCCACAGCGAGTGCCTCTGCCGCCATCGACCGTGTGGTTTACTCGAACATCATGGAGGGTCTGATCAAGGTCGACTCCAACGGCCAATTTTTGCCCGGCCTGGCTAGCAAATGGGACATTACGCCGGATGGCAAGGTCTACACGTTCTACTTGCGCAAGGGGGTGACATTTCATAATGGCGAATCTTTCAACGCTCGGGTGGCCAAGTGGAACCTTGAGCGCGGTGCGGCGGAAGGGACCAAAAACGCCCACCCGGAATTTTTCCGTGTGATCGAAAAAATAGAGACCCCTGATGACAGCACCCTGAAATTAACCCTCAAGGATGTGGACGCCTTGTTTATCGTCCACATGGCCGAGGGCGACGCGGTTATGCTGCCAATGAAGGGGTATGAAAATACTGCAGCCGCGCCGATCGGAACCGGACCGTTCAAGTTTGCCAAGTGGAACCGGGGCGACAGCGTAGAAATGATCAGAAATGAAATGTATTGGAATCCCCTGCTGCCCTATCTAAACAAGGTGACCTATCGGTTCATTAAGGACCCCAGCGCCCAGGTTGCGGCCTTGAAGGCCGGTGATGTCGATATCATCGGATGGCTGTTTGCTCCCGAACTGGCGGCGGATATCGCCAAGGACAAGCGCTTCAAAGTGCTGGCAGGTGCTTCCACCTCCGAAGTCATCATGTCCACCAACAATAAGGCCAAGCCCTTCGACAACAAGCTGGTGCGCCAGGCCATGGCCTACGCCATCGACCGCCAGACGGTCATCGATCTGATTATGGCAGGTTACGGCACGGTCATCGGCTCCCATTGGCCGCCCGTGACGCCTTACTACAAGGATATGACCGGCAGGTTCCCGTATAATTTGGAAAAAGCCAAAGAGCTGATGGCACAGGCTGGCTACCCGGATGGTTTTGAGGCGACGATCAAGCTGCCGGCCATCTATGCTTATGCCCAGCGCGCCGGCGAGGTGATTGCCGACATGCTGGGTCAGATTGGCATCAAGCTGAAGATCGAAGTCGTGGAGTGGGGCTATTGGCTTGACCGCGTTTTCAAACAGAAGGATTTCGAGCTGTCGATGATCGGTCATGCGGAGGCCTGGGACATCGGTATCTACGCCAAGCCGAACTATTACTTTCAGTACGACTCTCAGGAGTTCCGGGACGCGTATGCCAAAGCGCTCAAGGCCTCTAGTGAAGCGGAAAAAGCCAAATGGTTCGGACGCTGCCAGGAAATCGTTGCCGAGGATGCCGTCAATGGCTTTCTCTTCCTTACACCATCGCTGTCGGCAATGAAAATTGAGTTGATGGGCTGGTGGGAGAACTATCCGACCATCGCACTGGATTGCACGGGAGTGTGGTGGAAGAAATAACCTGAATCTTGCATGAAAATTAATGAGAAGTTGAATAATATTTAATAACGACAGATTGTGGTAATTTGAGAAGTAAAGAAAAATACTTAACAGGT
>CALZJV010000637.1 GCA_945787595.1 uncultured Desulfobacterales bacterium
CGATCCTTACTCATCGGGTTGGCGAAAAGTGTAAGCGTTCCTATCCGGCTGTATAACCGAAACAGGGCGAAGGCCGGGTCCTTGCGCACCATCTATCCTCACCTTCACATCGTGGACACACCCCAGGCATTAATTGACGGACAAACAGGGGTATTTCTGATTATACCCCCAAAGGCGATTCTTCAAGTTCCTCAGAGGTTTTGGGAGACATTTAAATGCACCGACTCGGTGGTGGTGAGTTGTGCCAACGGGATCACTATCAAGGATATTGAGACAGTCTGCGGACCGCTGAAGATTGTCCGGTTTCTGCCGAATATTTTATGGCAAATCGCACAAGGCATTACCTTGTTCCAATGCAACGCCCTGATCACCGATCACGAAAAAGAGGCACTTCTGACACCGATTCGTCGCATTTCCCGCCTGCAAGAGATTCAGCAAGAGGATGATTTCGATCGTCTCGGCACGCTGACGAGTTGTGGTCCCGGCCTCATGTCAGCTCTTATGGTCGAGCTGTTTCGTGGATTTCAGCTCCAGACGTCGACTGAACGCGATAACGTGCGGGACATGCTGCTGGCCACATTGACCTATCAGAAACTCACTCATCATTCCTTTGACGCCATTGTTAAAGAAGTTGCGAACCCCGGTGGATTGACGGGACAGGGTGTCCAGGGGATTTATGAGGCCTTTCCGGCAGCCTTCGAGCACGTTGTTCAGCGGATGGAAACAAAAATCGCGGAAAGAAAAGGTCTCCTAAAGCCGGAGATATCTCGTCGTACGGTTGATAGAGAGATCGAGCAGACGGGCTGATCCATTATCCAATAGTATGAATTCCTGCCAGTTCGGGCGATAAAAAAAACACATACACGACTCCAGAAAGCTTGTGTTATTCCGCCGCTCATTAAGCAGTAAAGTTCAGCACGTTACCACGTGTAAATTGGAAACGAGGAAAAGGAAGGGCTTCCTGCTATTCCCCCAGGTAAGCCTTTTTAACCTGCTCGTTTTCGAGCAGGGCTGATGCTTTATCGGTTAAAACGATACGGCCGGTTTCCATGACGTAGCCGGTGCCCGAGATGGTCAGGGCCATGTGTGCATTTTGCTCGACCAAAAAAATGGTGACACCGCTTTTATTTATTTCCAAAATAGTTTCAAATATTTTTTCGACCAGTTTGGGTGCCAGACCCAGCGAAGGCTCATCCAGCAGCAACAATTCCGGTTTCGACATCAAGGCCCGACCGATGGCCAGCATCTGCTGTTCGCCGCCGCTCAAGGTGCCGCCCAGTTGATTTACCCGATCTTTTAAAACCGGAAAAAGCTCGAACACCCCTTGCAGATCGTTGGCCACCTCGGCTTTGTCCTTGCGCAAAAAGGCTCCCATCTCAAGGTTTTCCAGGGTGCTCATTTTGGGAAAGATCTGACGTCCCTCCGGAGACTGCGAAACGCCTCTGGCGGCCACCTGCTCGGGTCTCAATTGTTGGATCGGCTCGCCTTTGAATTGAATTTCTCCCCGGGCCGCCCGCGCCACCCCGAAAATCGTCATCAATGTCGTTGACTTGCCGGCGCCGTTCGCTCCGATCAGGCAGGCAATCTGACCTGGAAGGATGGCGCAGGAAACTCCCTTTAAGGCGTGGATGTTACCGTAATAGGTATGTATGTTGGATAGTTCTAAAATAGGCTGCGGGTTTGGCATCTAAAACATCTCGGATTTTCTAAAATTTATCGGAATTATGTTGATTTTTTGTCCACATTCTTTTGTCTGCCACATGGAAAGATGGAATAGTGGAATATTGGAATACTGGGTATGAAAAGCAGAAAATGGCACTTTCTACAGAAAAGGGTGAATCTACATTTTTTGATTATACTCATAAGACAGCTATTTTCTACTTTTGTCACACAAAATACTGCATCAGAACAAGAAAATCAGTGCTAAAAATATGCACTTTGAATTCCGTTATCTTTAAATCCATCATTCCACAATTCCATTGTTCCATCATTCCAATTGGGGCGAAGCCCCTAAGTTTTCCGTGGGTTTTTTCTCATTTGTTTCATGTAGTTCACGTCTGCGGCGTGAAGCCGGAATCAATCCTTCGGGTTTGATGATCATCATGATGGCCAGAATCGCACCAAAGGCCAGCATGCGGTAGGCTTCCAATTCCCGGAAGATTTCCGGGGCAGCGATCAGAATAAAGCCGGCCACAATGATGCCGGGGATGGAGCCGACGCCCCCGAGCACGACGATACAAAGGACGATGCATGATTCCATGAACAGGAAAAAATTCGGGTTGGTATAGCTTAACTTGGCCGCAAAAAAGGCGCCGGCCACCGAGGCAAAGGCAGCACCCAGGGCATAGGCCAACAATTTTATCCAGGTGGTCGGCACCCCGGACAACTCCGCCGCCACCTCATCCTCGCGAATGGCGATCCAGGCGCGGCCGATACGGGAATTGTCCAGTCTGCGAACCCCGATAATGATGAAAATGGCAATCCCCAGTATGAGGTAATACAGGGCCGGTAAGGATTTAAGATAGTAGGTCAGCCAGGTGAATCCGTCCTCATCGAAGCCGGGATAATATAAAACCGGCCGTTTCATGCCGAAAAGGCCGTTGGGGCCGGCAGTGAGAGAATCCCAATTATTGAGCACCAGACGAACAATTTCACCGAAGCCCAGGGTAACAATGGCCAGATAGTCACCGCGCATTTTCAAAGTCGGATAACCGATAATGCAGCCGACAATCATTCCCAGAACCACACCGATAGGCAAGGCGGCCCAAAAGGATAGTCCGAAGGTGAGATTCAGCAGTGAATAGGTGTAAGCCCCGACGGCATAAAAGGCGATATAGCCTAAATCCAGCAGCCCGCACAGGCCCACCACGATGTTCAACCCAAGACCAAGGCAGACATAGATCAAACAGGTAATGGCCACATCGATCATATAGCGGTTAGCCAACAGAGGGAAAATAACGGCCAAAGCAATCAACCCGCCCAGGGTGTAGATTTTAGGGAGGCGATTAATTTGTTCTCCCGTGCGCTCGGTGAAGGGTGCTTTCTGGACATCCGAAGGTTTACGGCTGCTTCGGATCATCTTGACGATAAAATTAAAAACAAGAATGGCGACAAATATACCCAAGGTTTTAAATGCCCGGCCGGGTTCAAAGGTCGTGGTCTTGAATCCGAGCATGGGGATCAACAGGATGGCCAGAAAAAAGGAATACACCACCAGTTTTTTAAGTTCTTGCCGTACCATCAGACCCGCACCTCCGCAGTACCTTCACCCAACAGACCACTCGGCCTGAAATACAAAACCAGGATCAGAACGGTAAACGTGGTGACATCTTTCCAGGCGCTGGGGAGAAACGCCGCCCACATCACCTCGATGGTGCCGATGGTCAGACCGCCGATCATGGCACCGGGAATGGAGCCGATGCCGCCTAAAATGGCGGCCGCAAAGGCCTTGATCATGAAAATAAATCCCATGTCAAATCGCACGGCGCCGTAATAAAGTCCCACCATCACGCCGGCGGCAGCCCCCAGAGCCGGTCCGATCATAAAGGTGATGCGGATGGTCAAATCGATATCGATGCCCAGTATGCGGGCCATGGTTTTATTTTGGGCCGTGGCCCGCATGGCCTTGCCCAAACGGGTGCGCCGCACG
>CALZJV010000638.1 GCA_945787595.1 uncultured Desulfobacterales bacterium
CAATCTAACATCAAGAATCCGACAAATTAGTGGCAAATTTAGAGCATATCTTTAATTTCGCCTGGTTCTCGATACTAATCAATGTATCTGTGCCAGCAATGTAGATCTGTTTTTCAGGCATTGCTTGGCCAATGACATCATTTCAAGCAAATGTTAATATGGATTCTATAGTATCTAAACTTAAATCACTGGCTGTCAGCCTTGGTGCTGACATTGTCGGTGTAACCACCAAAGAAATTCTGGCTGACGGGCCGCCTTCCGCCGATCCATCTTACCTGCTACCAACGGCAAATTCGGTTATCTCGTTTGCGCTATCTTTAGATAGAGATAAGGTGAGGAGCTTTATCAGTAAAACGAAATGGCGACCTCATTGCCTCAACCGAAAATCCGTAGTTCAGAAGCTCTATATGATCGGCGATAGAATCGCCGAACAGCTTCGATCAAAAGGATTCGAAGCTGTTAACGTAGACATCAACAGCAATTATCGACCCGAAAAGAAAGCCAAGAATGTTGCCGAGATGACTGAGTTTCATCCCGATTTTTCTCATCGCTATGCCGCGCTCGCTGCCGGAGTTGGTCGTTTGGGTTGGAGCGGTAATTTGTTGACCAAGGAGTATGGAGCCCTGGTTGAGTTGGGTAGCGTCCTTACCTCCGCTCGCCTGACACCCGATATGCCCATTCCGGACGAAGACCATCCTTGCGACAGATGCAAAATGTGTAGCTTGGTCTGCCCCGTGGAGATGATTCGAACTAAGGAATCAGTTCAAGTTACTGTCGCCGGTATTACCGAAACTATTTCCAGCAAGCGTCCGAACACATGCTGTTGGATCGGCTGCAGCGGCTATGAGGGTTTGGCGGTTTCCGGTACTTGGTCCAACTGGAGTCCGTATCGTCTGGGACGCCCGTTACCCGAGAACAAGTGGGAACTTGATAAGTTATGCATCAGCTTGCAGACAGCGGACCCCCAGATGCAGGATGATCACAGCAGCCTTACCGACTACCGGCACGCTGTTTTTGATCCTGACTGGTTCTATTACACAGTATGCGGCTTTTGCCGCAGCGTGTGTTGGCCCCACCGGGAGGATCGGCTCGCCAATCGTAAACTCATTATTAAATCGGGCACCGCCGCTTTAAAACTTGACGGTTCTCATGTGGTTGCTAACGAGAACGCAATCGAGGTACCAACGCCCTTCGGTCTGAATGTGATCTTACAAAATTCGGAACTATCGGAAGAAAAGCTCATAACCCGTGAATGGCCAGGGCAATTTCCTTTGGACCGTGAGGTGATTAAACACTTGAAGGAGACGAAGTTATAGTGTGCCTCAACAACCTTTAGGGCTCAACTAATCTTCGTGCTTTCAAATTGATACAATATTTGACATACGAAACATTGTGATATAGCCTTTTGCACTTTATAACTAAATGGTTAAATTAAGATATTAATTTGAAAATATATAGGAGCTGAAATTATATGATAAATAGCGATACCACTAATATTGACTATGAGAATCCAATTGAAATTGCCGAAGGAATTTATTGGGTCGGCTTCTATGACACGACATCTGGTTTGCACTGCAATCCATACCTTATTATCGATCATGATGAGGCCCTAGTGATAGACGGCGGCAGTCGCCCTGATTTCGCCACCGTCATGATGAAAATATTGCAAACCGGTGTGGATCCTAATCAGATTGGGGCGCTGCTTTATCAACACTATGATCCCGACCTTTGCGGAAGTATTCCCAATTTTGAGGATATTATAGAAAGCGACAGCTTAAGAATCATTTCTGATGAATCAAGCTTGGATTTTATCAGGCATTATTCGGTATCTTCTAAAATGGTCTCGATTGAAGATGTTAATTATCATTACAAATTTTCTTCGGGACGCCAGCTGCAGTTTATAAACACCCCCTATTGTCATTCCTCGGGCAGTTTTGTTACCTTTGATCAGAAAAGCGGGATCCTTTTTACGAGCGATATTTTTGGCAGCTATGGCACCGAATGGGAGCTGTTTTTAAAACTAAGGCCGCAGTGTATAGACTGCCTAAACCTTACTGAATGTCCAAGCGACAGAGAAAACTGTCCGATCAATGATATATTAAATTTTCACAAAATCATCATGCCTTCCGGAAAAGCGCTGAAATATGCGCTGAATAAGATATTAGAAATCCCATTTATTGCCATAGCACCACAACATGGAAGTCTTATTACCGATAAAAACATAATGCGATATGTTTTCGAGCAACTTATATCCCAAGAAGACATAGGGATAGACCGTATTGTTAAAGACGAAAATAGCTTGAATTTTTCAAATCTCAAGGAGCGGTTCAAAAGAGATGAAAATTGAAGATTTAATTAGGCACCAGATAAAAAAGTCAGACATTAAGCGCCCTGAAAACAATCAGCTTATAAAAGCCCTGCTAGAATATTTGGCAAACTTAAAGGACAACGGCATAAACAGGAGCCTTCTCGGAGAGTTGGTTTCTAAGTATGCTTTAGCAGAAAAACAGCTCAGAAATCTAAATAATGAATTAATTGAAAAAGAACGGCACCTAGATTTAGACCTAAAAGCTGCAGCCGAAATCCAGAAAAGCCTGTTGCCCCAAAATACTTTTGAAGTGGAGAACTTAGAAATTGCATGGAAATTCGAACCTTGCGAACATATGGGGGGCGATATTTTTAATATCTTCCAGATAGATTCTGAGCACTTGGGGATTTACATGCTGGATGTTAGCGGACATGGGGTTCCTGCGGCAATGATAACCGTCTCGGTCTCTCAGTTTTTACAGCAAAATATCGTCCACTTGACAAAAGACAAAAAAAAATCTTCGATAATGGCACCGGCTCAAGTGCTCAACAGCCTTGATAAAGAATTTCCTTTTGAAAGATTTAACAATTTTTTTACCATTACATATCTTATCATTAATACGCAAAGCGGCGAGACGATATATAGCAATGCAGGCCACCCATACCCCATTCTTTTGCATAAGAACCAGACAATTGAACTATTAAATCAGAAAGGGCCCATCATCGGCGCGGGAGATCTTAATTTTTTAGACGGCCCGAAAATTCGGTTCGAGGAAAGTCAGCTTAAAATTGAACCTGGAGATAAACTGTTTGTTTACACTGACGGAATCGTTGAATATCAGAATGATAAGCAGGAATTTTACGGTGATGATCGGTTCTATAAAAGTTTAAAAAAGCAAGAGAATGAATCAGTTCAGAATATGATTGATCAGTGTATTAAATCTCTAATGGAATTTGGCAATAATACAAGCCCTCAGGATGATATTACATTGTTAGGGCTGAGATTAAAATGACAGATGGGATTTTCAGTTTGTTAGAATCCGCATATGAAAATCTCTAATTCGTAACGATATATTAATTTTCAAAGAGTTGTGATACCTCCAACAAAGTTGGAAATATCAGGGTCCTCAAAAAGGTTGTGATATCATCAATACCGGCTCCTTTTTCTGCGGTGGTGCTACCTGCTATTTATCAAGCATTTGACAACTTAAAATTCCATATGATATCAAGAACTTATATTTATAAATTTCGATAGATGTCGAATTAAAGATCATGGCAAGACAGCATCACCTCGGAGTCGAACAAAAATAGGGCAAATTTTTAGGGATATCTTCAATAATG
>CALZJV010000639.1 GCA_945787595.1 uncultured Desulfobacterales bacterium
TAAAGCATAGACGGCATTATCGACCTCAACGGCCAATTCGGTTTGGGCATACTGCCGCCGTGTACGTTGCATTAATACTTTTGCAAAATCTTCATAGATACGATAGTCGCGCCGCTCGTTGGCATCAGCCAAAGTCGATTTGGGGCTTTGCTCAATGCCGATGTGGTATAGTTTGCCGGCATGAGAATTGAGCGCCATATCAATGTCACGCAAACTGTCTTCCTGGCGAATATGCGCGAAAATCATGGCGGCCATTTGATGCCAGCATTTAAATTTCTTAGTGCGGTAGTCACCTTTATATTTGTTGACGATGTGTTGAAATTCATACCGCGGCAGTAGAGCCAGAAATTGAGCAAAGACATAGGGTAGTCGAGCCATAATAAGAGCTTGCTTAAGTCATATGCTTGGAAGAAAAGTAATTTTTTCGGTTGAAGTTTGCTGTCCGGTAAACCATGGACAAATCAATGTGCAACCATAGCAAGCTCAAAAAAAATTGCAAGGCGCAAAAGGAGCCTTAGGTTAAATTTTTATATTAAATACATAGCAAGCTCAAAAAAAATTGCAAGGCGCAAAAGGAGCCTTAGGTTAAATTTTTATATTAAATATTAGAATGTTATAAATATTTTGGACCCTCCAGGGGGTTATTTGAAGAAAATTTTATCCAAAAATAAAAAATGATCAATATCATATATAATTTAAATAAGTTATACCGCTTATATAAAAGTTAACCGGACAGCAGTGATATCATATATCAAACAGAAATCAACTGCTTTCTAAAACCTCGATTATCAATATTTCGATAAGAAGCCGATTCATCACTACAGTTCAGGTTTCTCCAGCTAAAACCAACTATCTGGCGTCCTAATTTTTTACAGGTACTGTAAAACGTATACCCTCAAGCAATAAATCGTGATTGCTGTGATAAAAATCATCTATCAGGCCCGCAAAAGCATTGGACTACTCAAATTATATCCCAACCGGCAGGTGTGAATCCGACATTTTGAATTCACCTTTTATGGATTTAAATCAGCCCGAATCCTATATCTGAATCCCGCCTCAAAATCCGGCAGCTAACTGCTTACAAAATTGAAGTCATCCAGGAAAATTGAGATTTATTGCTAAAATGAGCGGACCGGTTATGTGTTACCTAAACAAATACACAATAAAATCAAGTAATTCAAAAGGTTAGACTAAGGCACGCAATCTATACTGCGTCCTTATTGTAGATTGGTCAGGGGAAAGCTACAATGGCCGGGCGTTTTAGATTGGTTCAGCTAATCTAAATTATCACGGTTCATTTTCTGGTGGATTTGAAGGTGCAATCCAAACACCGTGATAAGAATTGCCAAGTTCGGATGTATACAAAATTGTTTGAGTTTAAAAAATGGTTGAATTTGGAATCCAAAACGGATAAAGAGAGAAGAAGCTGTGATGATATCACTTTTCTATCTGAAATAATTACGAATTCTAGATACTGGCAAGCTATCTACACCCCAGTGTCTCCTTGCACCCACCTTTTTAAATACCACATTGTATCACTAACCAGCTTATTTTATTGACAATAACCAGTCATATCCTTATTTTCATATGATAATGAATTGATAAATTTTTAACCAAACCTCCTTTGCAACACAGATCCGAAGCTCTAAACCTATCCCTGAACTGAGTCGAATCCGGATCAGAAAATCCTCAGACGTAAGCTACATTCCCACTGACAGTTAACAATCAAAAACCCTTAACCTTCGTGGAGAAAACCATGACAAAGGGTTACCAGAAGATGCCTATGTGAAAGCCTCTGAGGGTGGTTTATTGCCTTTGGGGGCTTTTTCATTTTTTATCCTGAAACGAATATTTATCTTTGGAAAGCAATCTTCAGAGGTAGGATTTTATAGAAAAAACTCTAAATCATCGGCCATTGCCCATATTCAATAGACGCTGGTTCCCCTTAAACTTTAACCTAAAAGTCAGGTAAAGATTCAATGGAGAAGCCCCTTAAAATGTGCATACCTTGCTCCTGATAGGACTGGGCTGCTCTGTTGGGAGTCAGAACTTTCTTCTCGAGAAAACCATACACATTGTGACAGGCGACATAAAGCGAGGAGTCGTAATTCCAACTTAACTTATCGAAATTAGGAGAGCTTTGTATTAGTCAAAAGACCTGCAAATTGTGCCTACCCATCTTCCAGTGGGGCATTCGTTTTGTTGAAAGCTTAATTCTCTTTGTATTGCAATTCTTTCACAAGGTGAGTTCAATTAATATTCAGATTCGTCTCTATAGGATCAAAAGGAGGCAACTATGAAAGCACATCGACGATTTTTGGGTATTCTCACGATGACCCAAACAGCGGCTGTCGCCATTTTAGTCATTGCCGCCTTGATAGGTTCAGGCGGACAGGCTTCCGCAGACCATAAATTCAAACTTATTTACGTCGACATGCATATGCACTCTACGCACTCCGATGGCTCGGGTTCAGTAGCCGAAATAAAGGAAACCGCGCTTGAACGCGGACTCAGTGCGGTCATCGTTACGGATCACTGCAAGTACCTGACGCGGGAAACATGGGAATCCTTGGTTGAGGAGACAGAGGAAGCGTCGGACGGCTCTTTCCTCGCTCTGGCCGGTTTTGAGGTGACGGGCAGCGATGGCATGTTCAACCGCGACCACATTAATGCGATTGGCGTCCGCGATCCTTTCGTCGGCCGTAACTCCAACGAACTCTGCCCTGAGGAGGTGTGAGAGTCTCCTCCGAATTCGGCTGGTACCGGCCCCCTGCATCCTGAGAACCTGACAAAGTGGGTCGACTGCATCCATTCGAAAGGCGGAATCGCGGTGCACAATCACCCAACCGGCTCCACCTTACTCGATTATGGCGTAAACAACATCGAAGTCTACAACCAGAGTCACGTCGATGACATTGCCGGATACGCGAAACAACTGGGCTATTCGGATGAAGAGGCGTGGGGATTTGGGATAACCATAAACAATTTTGCCGTCTATGGCAAGAGGGACGCGAACATACCCGTGTCGTTTCCAGGTATCCCCGTCCCGATCCCTCTGAGGGATGCTCTGTATTATGGTACCTTAGGGTTAAGCGGTGTCGGTCAGTGGCTGGGCTCTCCTGACGCTCCTTTAAATTCGTGGGATGATCTTCTCATGGCCTATGTGCATGGCGATGTTGATACGCCCATCTTCGGCCTAGCTAACAGCGACGCCCACAACACGGGTGATTCTGACTCGAATGTAGGCATAGCAAAGAACGGTGCCTATGTGAAAGAGCTGACCGCGAGAGAGCTTTACAAGGCCATCAAGGCTGGACGAACCTTTGCCACCACCGGGCCCTCGCTGGCGCTTGATGTCAACGGTGAAATGATGGGTGACACGGCGTGTATTTCCGACGGCAAAGCCGATGTCAATCTGAGTGTGAACTCAAAGAGCGGGACTGCAATATTGGTCAAGATAGACATCATAAAGAACGGCGAAATCTGGCAGACGGTCAGCGCCATGCGGCCAACCTATATGGCCAGCCTGACAGATGATGATGTAACCGAGGACGGCTATTACCGTGTTGAGGTTACATCCTATGATGTGATCAGTGGCAGCCTTTACTTCGCCTGGTCGAACCCGGTCTTTGTCAGCGTTCCATGTATCGAGGAAAATTAAGTAAGGCCCATAACTGAGTCCTTTGGCACTTTTGTATTTGACAATACTGCAGCCCGTCATCCCAAAGCTAGCGGCGTTGGGATGTTGTTGTCCTTCGATTTGTATCTTTGCGATTTTGCATTTATCGGCAATGAAAGTGCGCTTTTAAATTTGCATGTACCTCCAACGTAGATGCATAATTATCGACCTTTAGAAATTTCAGATACTGTAACGTATCCAAAATGAGCCTCGATTACGGATAGCTGCTATCTGAAATTAAATTAATAACTTAAACGTTATGATACTCAAACGATATCATAAAGCGGGTAATTTCTTTTTTGCCGGCCCATACCTTCCGTTTTAATCCTACCTTAATCCCTTGCTAAATATGCCACCGAAATTATTAGCCTCCATTTTATCAGGATTAATATGCCGGCTTTATAAAGAAGGCACCGGAGCAAACCTCCACCACCAGGGTGAGCTTATTTTTTGGGCACGATTCAT
>CALZJV010000640.1 GCA_945787595.1 uncultured Desulfobacterales bacterium
TTTAAATGGTGTGCGCAGTTTGGCCGCAATGGCCCGTGCCCGCTCCAATACATCATTATCTATTGTTAGCGTCGTTCTCATATTGCCATCATAGTATCATTTGAAATGATGTCAAAGCATCATTTATATCTTTAGGAAGAGGAGGATTTCCAGAACCAGCAGTGAAAAAGACATTGTCGGGGTCAAAATATTTAAGAAAAACCAGCGTAAACCTCCCAATCCATACATTTTGAATAGCAACATGCAAATTCTCAAATGAATAATTACCAGGTACCTGTATCCTTCGCCAAATAGGAGGTTTTGTCCCTTTCAGGACTACTTTGAATTGATATACACGTTTGAATTGATTTACAAACATAACAATTTACCTATTTAGTTCTCTTGGCTTTGAATTCAGATTCATCCCCTATTTATTTATCCTTATAACCGAGGTCAGGCCTTTGCTTTATTCGCTTACTTGCCAGAGACATATATGTCATCCATTAAACGCACAACTACAAAAAGAAGATTATTTGTTATTTGCACGCCTTTCTGCCGAGAGCGCTTAAAAGATGCATAGTTTTTAACTTGTTCATCCAAATATTGTAGAAGTTCTATTTGTACACCTGCCTCTATGCTCCTTTCTACAAGTCGATCACTCAAACGATTTCTAAACTTTACGTTCATTGGTATATCTTTGGTTAACGACTTAAGCTCTGCGTCAAGAAGTCTAGTTTTGTTAATAAGCCATTGTTCATCCCTTTCTTTTACAAATGGATTACCAAATGCCTTTTTGTAAATAAATATAATATCAAAGCAAAGGTCAGTAGCAGCCAGGGTTCCTACTGAATTTAGTAAAAACGGAAAATGACTAGCTACCAATATCTTACAAAACGGCACGGTCCTGGCTGCCCACTGCACTGCCTTGTTCGCTGAAAAGCGATTTATTGCATAACTTCAGCTATTTTTATATCACTTTTTAATAACTGATTAACGACGGTTTGAATATCGATATTCTTCCTTTTTGCTATTTTTTCAACAAATTCCAGTACGTCATCATCTAAATACACTGGAAGGTTCAGCTTGATATCATTGTGAAAAAATTTGCCTCTTTCACCTTTAGAAAAATCATATTCTTCTTTCATGCTTTTAATCCTTATATTGCTTGGTTTCTTTTTTGATAGCTTTCCGGCCTGAAAAAATCCTGATGGCAACGTTGTTTTCATCGTTCTTTTGAAACGTATGACAGACAACAAGCAGCCTTCCTGTATTTGATATACCTATCGTTACCCACCTATCTTCATTTGTACTATGTTCATCATCATAAACTGACAATGCCTTTGGATCTCTGAAAACAGTTGCCGCTTCTTCAAAACTTACACCATGTTTGCTTTGATTTGATCTTGCTTTATTTAGATCCCATTCAAAATTATAGTTTATCATATTGTATCTTTCAAAATATACGGGACGATTCAGTTTTAATCAGCGAACGTTTTAGTTGAGCGGCAACGGGTTAATAAATAAAACTATCCGTTTTATTGATAAATGTTTTCGAAGCTTAAATTGTTCGAATTGCTCCAGTTACCAGTTGTCCGCTCCAACGCCTGGTTGTGTGCCGGGCACGGCACGTATTCTTAAGGGTGCGCTGAGCTTACCCTTTATTTGAAAGTTCAGCAAGTCCCAAACCCAGCCGGATGGAGGCGAAGGGTATAGCGGTATAGCAACTGGGCATCGGCAACGGTGCTCGGGGAGGAAGCTGCCCTGCTGAGGCAGGGTACCGCAAACGCACGGGGCGATGAACAAGAACCGAGTCAGGCGGGTCTGGTGGGACGAGCCGGCAACACACGGTAAAGTCCTCTATCCATTTTAGCCAGACATGTATACTCGGCGCTCGTGTGCGGAAAGATGCGTGTTTACCCCGGGAGATCCGTCATGTTGCCACTGGCTGAGAGTGCGAGTAATCGTCTCTGATCACATGGCGGAAGTCAGCAGAGGGCATAGTAGTCGCAGGAGAAACGAGCCCGTTAATTACGGGAGGACTCACCCCGACGAAGGCCTGAACGGTCCCCAGCCGAATGGTCTGGGTAAATGGTTGTGGCTGTCAAAGAGCGTATTCTTATCGGCACTGTGCAGCAGACGCTGAAATGCCGATAGCGTTTCGTTCTCCAAGGCCCAGCAGACGCATGGCTTTATCTGTGTCTGTTTTGACCAGCCGAATCGCCGGATACGCGACCCGTATGTCCGGTGGTGTGGGAGGGGCGCTCAGTGATGGGCGTCCCTATCCCTATGGACATAGCCGCGGCTTTATTGCGATGCATGTCGAGCTATGGGGATCCAATAACTTTCTGCCTGGTAAAAAAGGCGATTTTGAGAAAAATTAACGATTGCCCCATATTCAAAACTGCGGCAAAAACATCTTTGGTCGCTTAACGCAGTGCAACAGCCGACAATATTGCTATTTTCTCCTGACTTTAGCAACAGATCGCCGGAAACGTCAAGGATAAACGCTTGAGATGATAACATTATGCCGCCTTTTTGAGATGAGCCATGAGTAAGGGCGGGGCGCCTGGATAGGGAATCATGCCGGTGGGTTTATGAACTGCCGTCATCACTAATCGCTTTCCACAGATCGGACACAGTTCAGGATGATCTTTGCTGTCTTCAAAACAATCCTGCCATTGGATTTTCTCCGGCTCTTCGATGGACTTTTGGCCTAAAAACTTGCGACATTTCTCTAAGTCGCCTTTTTTATTTGGGCAATATAAGCCATAGGAGCGGGCCAATATGGCATTTTTAAGGGGAATGTGCTGCAGGAATCGTTCGATAAATTCATGGATGCTAAGCGTCATGAGTTCACGCTTTTTGCGGCCGTAGTTAAAAGTTACCTTGCCATTGCGGATTTCGATAATCCGGCTGTTTGAAATCGGACCGCCGCGGATATAACGCCCAAGGTAGGTTAGAACACCGTTGCCGTGAGAATACTTCTCACAAATCCTGACGTTCCATTTCTTGCGTCCAAGCTTGTTTAAAAGGTTTTTAACCTGTTGGGGGCGCATATCATCGGGTAAAACCAGATCTTGCCTATTGAGCGCCTTAAGGATTGCCTTGCGCACGTGCTTGCGAAAACTACCTTTGATTAAATCATAAGGCAGCAGAAAATCCTTGATAGCCACCTTCCATTCTCCTGATGATGACAGGCCGCCACCGGTGACCAGGCAGTGAAGGTGGGGATGAAATAAAAGGGTCCTTGTCCAGGTATGCAAAGATGCGATAATTCCGGGTTTGGCTCCCATATACTTTTCATCGCCGAGCAGCTCAAAAAGCGCATCCCGTGAACACGTAAACAGGATCTGTGTCATTAATTTCGTATTGAAATGCCACAAAAACCGAAGCTCCTCAGGTATTGTAAATATGACATGAAAATGATCGCATCGTAAAATCCGTCTCTTTTGTTTGGCAAGCCATTTTTGAACTTGCAGATAAGCGCACTGAGGGCACATCCGGTGCTTACAGGAATTGTACCATTTCGCTGATAATGTCCGTCCGGGCATGCCTGTGCGTGTCCGCCCAAAACCGCAGTGCGGCATACCATGAGGCAATGAGCAGCTTCGCGGACGAAATCAGGCAATAAATGCATCTTCTCATAGGCGGCATATCC
>CALZJV010000641.1 GCA_945787595.1 uncultured Desulfobacterales bacterium
GATCACTGGTCCATACAGGCAGATCGCGATATGCTTTCAGGCCAGGGGTAACATACCCGCTCATGGCATCCATCCATGGAGAGGCCTGTTCTTTTTCCAGCATGAACATCAAAAAATGTTTGGCTGCATTGGGAACGGCGGTATGTTTATAAATGAAAGCCTGATTGAACAAATGCAGTTGGCTGGGTTTGCCCACCGGCCCCACAGGCAGTTCAGCGTGGTACGTATCCTTGGAAATTTCCGCCCATTCCGGTTTGGTGCGAGATGCATAGTAGATGCTGATACCGTTGTTGGTCACTGCAATCTGTTCTGCCAGAAAGGCCTTGTTGTTGTGGGAGTCCTGCCAGGAGGCGCAACCCGGAATCATGGCGCTGTACAGCTCTTTCATTCCTTCCAGGGCATTTCTCGTCTCGGGGCTGTCGATGGCCGGCTTGCCGTCGGCATCAACGGTCGATGCCCCGTATGACCACAGCCAGGTGTAGGCAAAATTGTTGCCGTCACCGACGGCATGACCCAGGGCAAATCCTACCGGATGACCCATGCTGTTCAGTTTCTTGCAGCACTTGATAAACTCATCCGTGGTCTGCGGAAATTTATCGTATCCGGCCTCATCGGCCCATCCGTGGTTTGCGGAAATTTTTCGTATCCGGCCTCATCGGCCCATGATTTGCGATAAACGATTTGCTGGCCGGGGGCACCCATGGGAATGGCGATCCATTTTCCGTCTTTCATGCCGTATTTGAGGCAGGCCTCTTCCCAGCCGCCGTATTTAGCACCGAGGTATTCGGCCACATCCGAAACGTCTAACAGTTTATCGGGATACAGGTGCGGGTCGTCGTGCCAGCCGGAGACCAGGTCCGGGCCGGCGCCGACGGCCGCCGACATAGCGGCCTTGGGCCGGACGTCTTCCCAGCCGATATATTCATTAACCACCTTGCAGCCCGTGGCCTGCTCCCACTTGCGGCAATTGGCTTCCCAGAGGTCTTTGTCACCGCCTACGAAAACGCTCCATCTGAGGACATTCAAGGTCTCGCCTTTTTCGACTGCCAGGTTCGGCGGGGTGGCTGCCATTGCCTTGCTTGCGAGGGGACCTAACGGACTTGCTAAAATCGCAGCACCTGCCAGACCGGCGCTCGAGGTTTTGATAAAATCCCTGCGTGTCATGTTGTTATCCTGCTTTTTCATGGCCATTTCCTCCTTTCACAAATTAATTGATCGTTAATTTCCCATTGCTTTTGTTTCATTGCGTATTGCTATAACCCCCTAACGGCGATCAAACGATTTAAAGCGCTAAAATTATGTTATGTCAATAAAAAAAACACTAAATAATCTGAATAATGTTCAACGACGTATCTCTGTTGACACAGATAACAGGTGTTGATACTGGTTACTGGATACTTGATGCTGGATACTCGGTACTGGAAAATGAAAGATAGAAGACTCAAGGTATAATGTATGGACGAGGTACAGGGCGTAAGGCGTTAGGGGCGGGGCAAAACGAATTCGGAAGGTGAGACTCGGATTTTGGAATGAAAAGGATTAAGTGTTCTACAGATTATAGATATCGTTGATTGGTTGATTAGTTGATTGGTTAAGTGGTTGTAAATATGGATTTATTCCCTATTTGCAAAATAATTGGACGCTTCATGTTTTAACAATCGTAACATTCTAAAATTATGACTATAATTTACCTAATCAACCATTCAACCAGTAAACTATTCAACGAGGTCTGTAGAATGAATATTTCAGGCTTCCGCAATCTGAAATCCAAAATCGAATATTTCTGTCTTCTGACCTCTGCCATCTCTCCTCTGAAGCCTGAAACAACAAACAACGGACAACAGGCAACGTGCACCTTACATAGAGTTTTTTAACTCCATTAAGGACAATGAAAGGAGTTACCATGAACTGGCGCAGCAGACAAATACTCGAACGACCGGAGTGGTCGATGCACCGCTCACTTTATAAATCTATGGGATACAGCGATTTGGATCTGAAAGGTCCTATGATCGGCATTGCCAATTCCTGGAATCGAGTGGTGCCGGGGCACTACAATTTAAATCAGGTTTCGGAATATGTGCAACAGGGGATCCGGCAGGCCGGCGGGACGCCAGTGGAATTTGGCGTTATCGCCGCCTGTGATGGCATTGCCCAGGGCCATGACGGCATGCACTATATCCTGCCGACCCGCGATCTGATCGCCAATGACATTGAAATGATGGTGCAGGCCCATCGACTCGATGCCGTCGTTCTTTTGGGCTCCTGTGACAAGATCGTTCCGGCCATGTTAATGGCGGCAGCCAGACTGGATTTGCCGGCGATTATGGTAGTCGGCGGGCCCATGGAAGGCGGCTGTCGGTTCGATGGGCGTTCCGCGGATATCACCTCGGTCATGGAAGGCCTGGGGATGCTGAATACCGGCAAGATCGATGAGGCCAGTTATCGGGAGCTGGAAAACTGTGCCGGTCCGACCTGCGGTTCCTGCTCTTTTCTCGGTACGGCCAATACCATGTGCTGTGTCGCCGAAGCCATGGGACTGTCGCTGCCTGGAAGCGCCACCATTCCGGCAACCTATGCCGATCGCCTGCGGATTGCTCAAGATTCCGGCAGGCAAATCGTGGCGCTCATTAAAACTGGCGTTACGGCACGCCAGATGATTAATCAAAAAGGAATCGAAAACGGCATTCGCCTCAGCACTGCCATCGGTGGTTCGACCAATGTTGCCCTGCACATCCCGGCGATCGGGTACGAGGCCGACTGTGAAATTACCATGGATCTGTTTGAAAAATTATGCCGCAGTACACCCCACATTGCTAAAATGAACCCGGCTGCCGCTCCCAATGTTCCCGATTTTCACCAGGCCGGCGGTGTATCGGCAGTCATGAAAGAACTGCTTCCCATCCTGCATGGGGATGCCTTGACCGTCACCGGTAAGACCATCGCGGAAAATGTTGACGCCGTGGCGGCACCGGACCGTGGAATTATCAAAACCATAGAAGACCCCTGGAGTAAAGAAGGCGGGCTCGCGGTGCTACACGGCAATCTGGCACCCAATACCGCCGTTACCAAACCGGCCGCCATTCAGCCGGACATGCACACGTTCACGGGCAAGGCCCATTGCTTCGATTCCGAAGAAGCAGCCAACGAAGCTATCCTACAAGGCAAGGTAATCGCCGGCGAGGTGGTGGTGATCCGCTATGAAGGCCCCAAAGGAGGGCCCGGCATGCGGGAGATGTACAAGGCCATGAAACTCCTTTACGGCAGGGGCTTGGCGCTTACGACTGCTCTGATAACCGACGGTCGCTTTTCCGGAACCAATAACGGCTGTTTTGTGGGACACATCTCTCCTGAAGCCGCTGAAGGCGGCCCGCTTGCCATTGTGGAGAACGGAGATGAGATTACCATCGATATTTCCGACCGCAAATTGCACCTGCATCTTTCAGAATCTGAAATCCAAACCCGGCTGAACCGTTGGCGCCGACCCGCACCGAAATTTAAATCCGGCTACTTGGCCTTGTATGCGCGTCTGGCGGAGTCAGCCGACAAGGGCGCTATAATCAGGCACAAGATGGAATAAAAAGAGATAAAAACTGGAATGGATTCTATTATATTGCTTTAATCCGACAGGATAAACAGGATTATCAGGATATTTTTTGTTTCACCCAGAAACAAAGAATAAAACAATCCACTAAATCCTGTAGATCCTGTCAAAAAATAAAAGAATATGATGGATAATATTGTCATTATCGCAGATGATTTAACCGGTGCAGCCGACACGGGTGTGCAGTTTTGCCCCTTTTATGACGATACCGTTCTGATATCTTATCTTCAATTGTCCAACACAGCGACCTTGGATCCAGGATCTGCCACGGCCCTTTATACCAATAGCCGCGCTTTGGATATGATGTCTGCCCACGCGCGTCTTCGGTCAGTCGCCCGCCGACTTAAAAAATTAGAACCGCTATGGATATACAAGAAAATTGATTCCTGCCTGCGCGGCAACCCGGGCGCCGAAACCGAAGCACTCATGGATGAATTGGCGTATGACGTGAGTTTCATCGCGCCGGCCTTTCCCGAGATGGGGCGTACAACGGTCGATGGTAACCATTTGGTTCACGGTATTCCGCTGGCGCAGACTGAAATTTCCCGGGACCCGGTTACCCC
>CALZJV010000642.1 GCA_945787595.1 uncultured Desulfobacterales bacterium
GCATAAATATACAATTTTCTGACAGGATCAACAGGATGGACAGGATAAATATACTAAACCAAAAAAAAATCCTGATAATCCTGTAAATCCTGTCGAAATGAATGAAGTTTCATACGAGGTTTCAGGATCTTTTGACTCGCCTTCCTGACACCCCTGGCCAGACCTAACCCTTTATGAATCTGGAAGATAGGGCAATATCGAGGATAAATTCTCAAAACAGCGCCGCAACGCGCCGACAAAGGAAGATGCCATGCACAAATTGCTAACTGACAACCCAGGAGAAAAGATGCTGTTGCTGGGCAACGAGGCCATTGCCCGGGGCGCAATAGAAGCGGGAGTGGCGTTTACCAGCACGTACCCGGGAACCCCCTCTTCGGAAATTTCAACCAATTTTTTTCAGATGGCCCGGGAAAGTGACCTGTATTTTGAATATTGCACCAATGAAAAAATTGCCATGGAAGTGGCAGCCGCTGCTGCGAATTCCGGGATTCGCAGCATGTGTGTAATGAAACACGTGGGAGTAAATGTGGCTGCAGATGCCCTGATGACCTTGGCCTATGTGGGTGTTAAAGGCGGCATGGTAATCCTTTCGGCGGATGATCCTTTCATGTTTTCAAGTCAGAACGAACAGGACAACCGCTATTATGCCAAATTGTCGGGGCTCCCCATGGTAGAGCCGTCATCCGTGGCAGAAGCGAAAAATATGGTTGCCGATGCATTTGATCTATCCGAGAAACTTCAGGAACCGGTGCTTTTCAGGACCACCACTCGCATAAACCACTCCACCGGCGTTGTAACACTAAGCAACATCAGGGAGCGCGTAACCAAAGGTAATTTCACCAAAGATCCGATCAACCTGGTGGTCGTTCCGGCGGTAGCCAGGAATTTACATGTCAAACTGCTGAAAAACTATGATACCGCTCGGGAACTCGCCGAAAAATCCGACTACAACTTCATCACAGGCAGCGGTAATCGGGGCATTATTTGCAATGGTGTCAGCTATAATTATGTCCGCGATGGGCTTAAAGATTTGAAGATGGAAAATGAGATTAAAGTACTGCGTATGGGATTTTCCCACCCGCTGCCGCCTGCATTGATTAAGAAATTCCTCAAAGGGTGTGAAAAGGTTTTGATCGTTGAAGAAGGCGAGCCTTATATGGAAGAAGCCGTCAAAGCGTTTGCCCAGGAGGAGGGATTGACCCTTCCCATAAACGGTAAAACCAAGGATCTATTTACCCGCCTGTATGAATACAATCCGGCACAGGTCAAGCAGTGCATTGCCAGGTATTTCGACCTGCCGTACACGCCGCCGCAAGCTGTGGATCTTTCCGACGTTCCCGAGGTTCCCGAGCGTCCCCCCACGTTGTGTGCCGGATGTTCCCACCGAGCCACTTATCTTGAAGTTAAAAAAGCCACTGAAGGCATGGAGACCATATTTCCGTCGGATATCGGATGCTACACACTGGGCCTGCTGCCGCCGCTATCGGCCGCTGATTTTCTCATATGCATGGGTTCTTCCGTCGGTACTGCCGGTGGGTTCTCCAAGGTGAACGACAAAAAAGTCATCGCTTTTATCGGCGATTCCACTTTTTTCCATTCCGGAATACCCGGCCTAATCAATGCAGTCTATAACAACCATAACTTTACCCTGGTTATTCTCGACAACGGCACCACGGCTATGACCGGTCATCAGCCCAATCCCGGAGTCGACATGACCCAACTGGGCATGGAAGGGTACAGCAAAGTATCCATCGAAGCTGTGGTGAGAGCCATCGGTGTCGACCATGTCACCACCATCAAACCTTACAAGGTAAAGAAAAGCATCGGGGCAATCAAGGAGGCCATTGATCATCAAGGGGTTTCGGTGATCATATCCGAAGAAATCTGTGCCCTGTACGCCAATGCTCTGAAACTTCCCCAACGCAAACCATTCCATGTGAGCGAAAAATGTAAAAACCATAAAGATTGCATCAGTTCTCTCGCCTGCCCTGCTTTCTATATCTGGAATGACCGGGTTAAAATTGATAAAAATCTCTGCACGGGTTGTGCGGTCTGTGCTCAAATATGCCCCGAAAATGCAATACTGCCGGTTAAAGCAAGCGCATAGAAAAAAAATGGAATATTGGAATAATGGAGTGATGGAATGATGGGTACATCGGACTAAAACCATATAAAAGATATTTTCCTTTAGTTACCCAATATTCCAGTTTTCCAACATTCCACCATTCCATTAAGCGGAGTTATAACATCTGGCAAAAATATACACTATATGACAACTATATTGCTTAAAATTCTATAGGAAAACGATTATGGAAACAAAACGATTGGTTATTGTGGCAGTTGGAGGACAGGGAAACCTGCTGGCATCCAGTGTGTTGGGTGAAGCTGCGCTGCTTTGTGGGATACCACTGAACATGAGCGAAATTCATGGCATGGCCCAGCGGGGAGGAGTTGTTGAATCTTCATTGGTGTTCGGTAATGCAAAAAGCACCATCATCTCCGACGGTGAAGCCGATGTCCTGGTCGGATTTGAACCTGCCGAAACATTAAGGGCATTACCCAAGTGTAACGCCGACACGGTGGTGATCACCAATCTTGCTCCGCTCATGCCGTTTACGGTAAATATCGGCCAGGGCATATATCCGGATCTAAAGCAATTGCAGGAGCTGATTCGCAAAAAAACCGCCAAACTGATCGCTTTTAATGCGGCGGCTCTGGCGGAGGAGGCCGGCAACAGCCTGGCGGTCAACATGGTTCTTTTGGGGGCCCTCTTACAGACCGCTGTCCTGCCGCTATCCGTTGAGGAAGTTAAAGAAGCCATGAAATCAAAAACCAAAAAGGCGTTCCTGGATTCAAATCTTAAAGCCTTTGATCTTGGATTGGCAGCTGCAGGGGCGGTTTAACCCATGTCAGCACAATTTACAAGCTGATGCACTAACACCCCAGCTGAGTTAAATACAAATTGGATATGCTTTTTATACCAAAGAAATAAGTCAACCACGAAAAGCTCGAAAGACACTAAAAAAATACAAATTTTATTGTAAACATATTTAGTGTGTTTCGTATATTTCGTGGTTAAAAAATAAAAAGAATGCCCCGAATTATTTTGTATGGTAAATTTTCTAAATAATATCGGGAATCTACGGACCCAGGCGATATTATTTCAGTACTTTTTAGAACCGTGATATGGGGAGGTAAAAAATGAATGACAAAAACGAGTTTAATCCCCAATCATTTGCAGTGATCGGCGCCGGACCGGTCGGGTGCACCCTGGCTGCTTTCCTGGCGAAAGGCGGTTATGAGGTCACCCTTTGTGATGTGATCCCGGACCTGTTAAAGCCGGCACTGGATCCCGGTATCATTATCGAAGGTACAGAGGACATCCGACAGAAGGTTGCCGGGACCTGCACAACAATCGATGAGCTCGCAGCGCATGACCCGGATGTGATATTCATTACCGTCAAAGCCCATGCATTGCCGCTGATCGCTTCGGCCATCGAAGGTTTTTACCATGACGGGATGTATGTCGTCAGCTGGCAAAACGGCATTGATACGGAATTGGAACTGGCAAAAAATCTGGGTAAGGTCCCCGTCCTGCGGGCGGTGGTAAACTACGGCTGCGCGCTCCTGGGACC
>CALZJV010000643.1 GCA_945787595.1 uncultured Desulfobacterales bacterium
GATTTAAAACTCTGGATACGATAAGGCATCGTATTATTCAACGCGCCGGACGTCTCATAAGACCGCAGGGTGAACTTACTTTATCCATGAGCGCAAACCGTGCGGTCCGCACAGATTTTTTGCATTTTTTAGACGCAGTCCAGAAGGCTGCTTGACTTAAATTACTTTAATAAACCGGACTTTTTTGCAACATGAGGGATAATTTTGATTTTCATTATCTGATACTTCCGTCTGAATGTCAATTAGCCTCGGATTTGGTCTCAAACCCAAGATAAGCGCCCAATGCATCACACTTTTTATCCACCATATCTCCATATCGATACATAAACCAGTCATCGCCCAAACCCTTGACAAAATAAAAAAAATGAGTTTATACATTGCAACCTAAAATGCTGTTAGTATCAATAAAGGATAATAGCGTAAGAAAAAATATTTCGTAGGCAACTTAGACATGTATTTATTTTTCGTCAGACATTTCAACGACATAGATCACATTGTACCTGTGGTATGGGAAATGGCCATGGATAAGTATCCTGCGGCTGTTTATTGCTTAAACCCCGAATACGATATCAACGGCGATTATCGCCTAAATTTTTTACGAAGACTTGGAATAGACGTCGATTATGTTTACAACGACGTTCACCATAACCTCGGCATGATGTATCGATTTCTAAGTTTTCTGTTTCTCCTGTGCTTTGCGATAAAGAGAAATTCGGAAAACAACTTCGAGTCCGATTTTACACCTCTAAAAAAAATGATGGGGAAGCGAGCCCAACGCATTGGAAATCGGATATATTCATTCGCTAAAGGCAAATATTATAACGTAGAATGGGCATTTAACTTCATTAAAAGGAAAGGTGCCAAAGCACTGTGCTTTGATTGGGTAAACCCAAGGCACTCGGTTGTTGGAGTTTTTGTAGCGGCTGCTGACCGGATGTCTATCCCGATTATAGCTCTGCCTCATGGAGTGTTTGTATACACGAATGAAGACATAACGATCGAATCGAGACCATTGAAAGCCTATGATAAATTAAACCGGTATGATGGTGTTATCGTGCAAAACGAGCTATTTCGGGAATTCATGGCGAGTTTAGGTTTAAACCGTGAAAAGATATTCGTTTTAGGAAGCACAAGATACTGTGATAAGTGGATGAAGAAAAATAAGAAGATACTTCCAAGAACTCTTGATTCAAATGCAAATGATACCCATAAGCTAAGAGTCGTTTTTATGACGACCAAGCTGAGATATCGAATAAATGTCGAGAAATTTTTATCAACACTTGACTTTTTTGCTAAATTTGATGCTATCGAGGTAAAGATAAAGCCCCATACCCGAACCTCACAGGAGAGCTATCTTTATAATAACCTTCCAATACATCTGGCGACTGATATATCTTCTGTAGAGTTATGTGAATGGGCAGATGTCGTTTTGGTAATTGGTTCCAGTATCATCCTGGAATCCCTAATCCAGAATAAACCGGTTCTTTATTTAAAATATCTCCATGAAAACACAACAATTTACGAAAAATACGGCGCCTGTTGGATCATCAAAAGTGAGGCTCAGTTAAAAAATGCACTTAATGCCTTAACAGAAAACATTAATAACGTTCCTTATCCGGTCGCTAATGTTAAACGTTTCATATCGGATATTATTTACAACAACCAAATGGAGCGAGATATTCTAGAAGATTATGTCGATTTCATTGTTAGCTTTCAAAAAAGTTGAATAATAGCCAATTGTATTCCTTATTTCAGTAATTATATAGTTGGGGTTATGAAAGAATCTGAAATTCGTCCTCAGAAATTATTTAATCGGTATTTAGAGTTAGCTAAAAAAGACAACGAGAAGTTTTTTTCAGACCATTCAAGTTTCATAGAGATTACATGTCCGTCTTGCGGCAATGAAAAACAAATGCCTGGACTTGAAAAACACGGATTCACATATGTGCTGTGTTCAGATTGTGGCTCACTTTATCTCTCTCCAAGACCGCCAGCGGCTATGTATGATTTGTATTACCGAGAGGCTGAGTCGGTTAACTTCTGGAGCACCCACTTTTACAAAGAGACAGCGGAAGCTAGACGGCAAAAAATTCATCGCCCTCGTGCTCAGATCGTGGCAAAATTAGCTGGTCACTCTGGTCATCTGTCAGGCAACAACAGCCTCTTCGCAGATATCGGGGCCGGATACGGGCTGTTTTTGGAAGAAATCGAAAAATTGCACCTGTTTGACCGAATTATCGGAATAGAAGCTTCGGCAAAAATGGCACAGGTCTGTCGAGACCGCGGATTCGATGTGATTCAAAAATATGTCGAAGACGCAGAAAGTGTAAATATTGACGCCACTTTTTTGACTGCATTTGAGGTTATCGAACATGCTCTTGATCCACTGGTATTTCTTTTATCGGCTAAACGCATCCTTCGTAATGGAGGGCTTTTGATGTTCACAACTCTGACAGTTAGTGGATTTGATATTCAAGTTCTGTGGGAAAATTCCAAGAGTGTTTATCCTCCCCATCACATCAACTTGCTGTCAGTAGAAGGTTTTCGTCGTTTGGTCGAACGAAGCGGATTAGAATTAATAAGTCTTCAAACACCTGGAGAACTGGATGTCGATATTGTTCGAAACATTTGTCTTGAAAAATCAGATATTGATATTCCCCGCTTTGCTGTCTCCATTATAAACGATTCCGAGATGGTGCGCAGCAACTTTCAAAATTTTCTCAAAGCCAACAATTATAGCTCGCATGTTCAAATTGTCGCCAGAAAGCCATAGAGAATGAAGATATTTGACATACCTCTTCCAGTCGATCCCCAGCTGCCAGTTTGGCCGGGTGATCCAAAAGTTGAATTGGAACGCTATCGAGCAATTTCAAGAGGCCATGCGAGCAATGACTCAAAACTGGCATGTAGCGTTCATTCCGGCACACATGTGGATGCGCCTGCTCACTTCATCAAAGATGGCTTAACTGTCGAACAATTGCCGTTAGATGTCCTGATCGGGCCGGCTTACGTGGCAGATTTGTCAGAGACAGACGCCATCACGTCAGATTTCTTTGAGGCGTTAGCGCTGCCGCAGGAAACAATCCGATTACTCATTAAAACGCGCAATTCTGCTTTATGGTCCGATCCACATCATCAATTCAATCTCGATTTTATGGCACTTAACGCCGAAGCAACAAATTGGGTGGTTAAAAGAGGGATTCGTTTAATCGGAATTGATTATTTATCAATACTAATGTATAAGGACCCTGAGCCTTTGACACACCGAATCCTTCTAGACGCAGGTGTAGTCATTGTTGAGGGACTCTGTCTCCAAAATGTCCAACCAGGACTTTATACGCTCATATGCCTTCCAATAAAACTAGTTGGAAGCGAGGGCGCACCCGCAAGGACGGTGTTGATTGAGGAATAAAGAAAGGATCAGAGTAATATGAAAATTATAGCTGTCATACCAGCACGAATGGGATCATCACGCTTTCCGGGAAAGCCGCTTGCACCTATTTTGGGACGGCCGATGGTTGAACATGTTTACCGTCGCACAATATTGTGTAAGGCTCTGAGTGATGTGTTTGTGGCTACATGTGACAAGGAAATTTTCGAATCCGTTGAAGCCTTTGGCGGCCAGGCTATAATGANNNNAGGTGACGAGCCGATGACCTATCCGGAGATGATCGATGAATCGGTTTCTCCTTTCTTTAACAAGAATGAACAGATTGACTGTGTCAATTTGACGACAGGTATTAAGAGTGAGGAAGATTTCGAAGACCCAAATACCATCAAGGTGATCATGGATAAAAATGGATTTGCACTATATATGTCCCGCGAGCCTATTCCTACTCGAAATATAAAAAATTTCGGACAGATACCGGCATTCAAACAGGTTTGCATTATTCCGTTTACTGCAGATTCTATAAAAAATTTCGCGCGGCTTTCACCGACACCTTTGGAGGAAGCCGAATCGATTGATATGATGCGGTTTATCGAGCACGGCTATAAGGTAAAAATGGTCGAAACAAACTTTTCAACCCAAGCGGTCGACACGCCACAAGATCTCAAGCGGGTTGCAGAATTGATGCGCAATGATCCATTAACCAAAAAATACATCACAAATCTGGATCAGAAGGACTAAGGCCTAACGACATTAACACTTTAGGCATTTCAAATTTTAGCTCATTTTTCCGGTTTGTCCAGGTTAGGAGGTTAGAAAATAATATGACATGGCGCGTATTGGTATCAGCCCCTTATTTTATTCCCGTCATCGAAGACTATCAGAAAAGACTCTCAGCGGTAGGTGTGGAACTGCTAGCAACAAATGTGAATGAGCGTCTGAGCGAAGAAGAATTGCTTGAAATAATCGGTGATATGGACGGTATTATTTGCGGCGATGATCGTATTACAAAAAAGGTATTGGATGCCGCACCTCGGCTAAAAGTTATTTCTAAATGGGGCACCGGGATCGATTCCATAGACTCAGAAGAAGCAAAGCAACGCGGCATACCGGTATATCGAACCCCCAATGCGTTCTCAGAACCGGTGGCCGATACGGTTTTAGGATATATTCTGGCTTTTGCTCGCAAATTACCCTTGATGGATCAGGACATTCGAAACGGCAGATGGGAAAAACCACCATTGGTATCGCTGTCGGAATCTACTCTGGGTGTTATCGGGGTTGGCGACTGCGGTAAAGCTGTTGTGCGCCGGGCCAGGGCTTTCGGTATGCATACAATGGGCAACGATATCG
>CALZJV010000644.1 GCA_945787595.1 uncultured Desulfobacterales bacterium
AATCGTCCTCCTTTGCTTGAGTTATACCTCCGAAAATTAATATCGCGCTTACAATTCCATAGCCGATTTACCTTGTCAATACATAATTACAGACCTCGATATTCTTCAAATAAAAGTGACCGTAAATCTTTGTTAGGCCGTGGAAGTTTCCATGAATTGGACATTCGGTCTGTCTGGATTAAAAGGTTCCGGGTTCCCGGTTCAGGCCTGCCCTGGCCTCCCCTCTCTCCGAGCTGTAAGCTCTACGAGCCGGAAGCCGGCCTGTAAGCCAATGAAGCCTATGGGCTGGCCTCCGGCTCGTAGCGGCACGATCCTACGCCTCGGAGAGAAGCGGGCTCGTAGCCTACCCTCCGGCCTGGAAGCCTACGGGCTGGAAGCGGCCTCGGAGAGCGCGACACGATGTAATTTTGAAATTGTTTTCACACTCTATGGACTTGGCCTTCCATGACTATATCTTAACAAAGCAGGTCTGGGCCAGGGGTTAATCACTTCACGTTTTTTCCCTTTACTTTTACTTTAATTTTGAATCAACTAGAGCTGAATTTGACTTTGTCCCGGGCATCCGGTCTTTGGGTTAGACATCAATATCATTAACTTTAGAGCTGGTGTTGCGCAGGTGGGAGCGGTCCAGCCGCGATTAGGGTTTTTGAGCGATCCCTTTTCGAGGCTGGAAGCCGCTTCCAGGAGGAATTGATGTTTAATAAATCATAATGAGCTTGACATTACAGATTTGATATGGGCAATTACCACAGTCTGTGGGTTATGGTGTTCAAGTTTCGGTGTACCCAATCATTACTGCCCCTATATGAAACTCGGCCTGGCCGGAACAGCGAACCCACCAGAGGCGGACTATAAGCCTTGAACGTCGAACATCATCTTTTAGTAACCACCTCGTATATGAAACTTCATGGAGTCTGGTATGTTCGACATATTAATCAAAGACGCCACCATTGTCGACGGGACTGGGGCAAAGGCATGGGTTGGCGATGCGGCCATCGAGAGCGGCCGCTTCGTTGCCCTGGATCGTCATATAGCGGGCACAGCCCGCCGCGTGATTGACGCCGACGGCTATATGCTGACACCGGGCTTCATCGACATTCACTGCCACTCCGATTTTTCGCTCTTTGACCATCCCGACGCCGATATCAAACTGAGACAGGGGGTTACGCTGGAAGTATTAGGAAATTGCGGTGAGTCGCTGGCTCCCTTGGAAGGGGACTCACGGTCCTTGATCCAGGCCGCAAGTGACTCAAATATCGCGTCATGGGATCATCCGCTCGATTGGTCGACATATGACGAGTACATCCGGACGATCGAGGCGTCAGGCATATCCATCAATGCCATGGGACTGGTCGGTCATGGCACGTTGAGGCTGGCAGCTATGGGACACTCGAATATGCCCATTAACGCCGAGCAGATGGACCATATGAAGTCCATGCTCACCCTGTCCCTGGATGAGGGTGCGGCCGGCATGTCATCAGGGCTGATTTATGCACCCGGCTGTTTTGCCGACACTCGGGAATTGATTGAGCTTGCCAGGGTAGCGGGCGGCAAAGGTGGATATTATGCATCCCATATCCGCAATGAAGCGGACGGCATCATTACGGCCCTGGAAGAGATCATCCGGATCGGCCGGGATGCAGAGATTCCAGTTCATGTCTCCCACCTGAAGATCGCCGGCAAGAACAACTGGGATCTCCGAGAGACCGTAGTGAAAAAACTGGCGTCGGCCCGATCGGAGGGGGTCGACATCACCTGTGATGTATATCCCTACTTTCACTCCTGTACAACGATTCTGGCCCTGCTGCCGCCCTGGTCCCTTGAGGGCGGCATGGCGTCGCTGATGCCGCGGCTCAAAAACCCCCGTCTTCGGGAGCGCATTATCGGTGAAATCAAAGACGGGATCGCGGGATGGGAAAATATGTATCACAATTCCGGTTGGGAAAAAATTGTCGTCTCGTCAGTTCAAAGCGCCGATAAAAAAGCGGTGGAAGGCAATAGCATTGCCGCAATTGCGGACGAACGGCAAATGGATCCTTTCGATCTGGTTTTGGATCTGGTCGAAGCTGAAAACGGGGTCGTATCCATAATCTGTGAATCCATGAACGAGGAAAACATGGTCCATTTTTTAACCCTGCCCTTTGCCATGGTCGGCTCGGATGGATCTCCCAACCAGGGCCGCCCGCACCCGCGCCTGTACGGCACATTTCCCCGGGTAATTCGTCGGATTGTGCGGGAATTGGGAGCATTGTCGATGGAGGCCGCCGTCCACAAAATGAGCGGACTGACCGCCCGGCGACTGGGATTGAAAGAAACCGGGATTCTGGGCAAAGGTTTCAAAGCGGATGCGGTTCTCTTTGATCCCTTGACATTTGGTGACACGGCAACCTATGATCATCCGCGAAATTTTCCCCAGGGGCTTCTGGCGACCCTTGTCAACGGTGAGGTTGTGATTGACGGGCAACAGCATAGCGGCGCGAAACCGGGTAGATTTTACAGGAAAGGAAATCTGTGTTGAAAAACCGGGGAAAGAGCAGATGCCGAACGGTGCGAGCATGGATAAATCTCAAAACTCAAGCTCCAAATTACAAATGGTTCGACAAGCCGTTCGACAGGCTCACGGTCCTGAGCAGAGTCGAAGGACTCACCACCCTGATCCAAGTCGAAGGGTAAATATCAAGCTCCAATAACCAATGACCAAAACAAGTTTCGAATTTTGCATTTGGGTAATTGGAATTTATTTGTTATTTGTGATTTGTTATTTGGAATTTTAATTACTGCCGCATTAGAGCTACAAATACCGGCATGTTTTAATTAAGTAAATTGAGGAGTTACTTTTGAAGACCAACAGGCATCTTCTCGATGTACGGGGACTGAAAACAAATTTTCATACATTTGAAGGCCTCGCCAAAGCGGTTGAAAATGTCTCATTCTACATGGATGAGGGCGAAACCCTGGGATTGGTAGGCGAGTCGGGCTGCGGCAAGAGCGTTACAGCGCTGTCCATCATGCGGCTCATCAAAAACCCGCCCGGAAAAATCGTGGGTGGACAGATTCTTTTTGAAGGTGCGGATCTTCTCAAGTTATCGGAAAGCCGGATGCGCGCTATCCGGGGAGCTCGTATTTCGATGATCTTTCAGGAGCCCATGACCTCACTCAATCCGGTCTATACCATCGGTCATCAGATTGCCGAGATGTTCGAGATTCACAAAAGGAGCGGTAAAAAGGAAAGCTGGAATCGCGCCGTCGAAACCCTCCAGCAGGTCCAGATGCCGTCGCCGCAAAAACGGGCTCATGAATATCCCTACCAGCTTTCAGGCGGTATGCGGCAACGTGCTATGATTGCCATGTCAATGGCCTGCAACCCCAAAATCCTGATTGCAGATGAGCCCACCACCGCCCTGGACGTTACGATTCAGGCTCAGATACTTGATCTCATGCTGAAATTAAAAGAGGATTTCGGTGCCGCCGTTCTCATTATTACCCATGATCTTGGCGTCGTTGCCGAAATTGCTCAGCGGATCGTGGTCATGTATGCCAGCCAGGTGGTTGAGGAGGGCACGACGCAGGATATTTTTAATCATCCAAAACACCCGTATACCCAAGGGCTTCTGCGATCCGTTCCCAAGCTGGGAGAACGATCGCGGCATGGTCGCACGCGCTTGCTGGAAATTACGGGGATGGTCCCCAGCCTGTATGAATTGCCTGAAGGCTGCAATTTTCACCCGCGATGCAAACATGCAATGACCATTTGCCGCGAAACACCACCTGAGTTTGTCGGCCTGGGAGGTATTCATCGCATGCGGTGCTACTTATGACCTAATATGGCGACTCCCAAACAATCCAGAATAGCGATCGAGGATTGAAGATTGAAGATTGAAGATTTATGGATGTCGCTGCGCTCTGTCAATTTACTCTAAATTAGGTTATTCTCTCCGGCAGATTGCTGCGAAAAATTTCTCTTGTTTTAGATGATACACCGCGACTTACCACAAAGGATTCGTTGATGTTTTTTTTATAATTGATTCGCCGGAGGCGCGCCTTAAATCTTCAATATTCATTCGACAATATTCAATCATTAGCAGCAAGGAGACTGAACGAATTGGAATCACTGCTCACAGTTAAAGATTTAAAGGTACATTTTCCGATTACCAAAGGAATTCTCTCCCGCACCAAGGGCTATGTCTATGCGGTCGACGGCATCTCGT
>CALZJV010000645.1 GCA_945787595.1 uncultured Desulfobacterales bacterium
TTAACGCGGTTGGGTGACGGACTTTGCGATAACGGCCACCTGGTAATACGAGCCGTTGTAGTGCCGAATGCGCGGCAGTTCTTGTTCTGGTGGCTGGAGAATCTCAAAAATAAAATTAGGAGAATCACCGCCTATTATCGCTCCTTTGATGAGATATCAACGATTCTGACGCAAGCCGATTTTACGATTGAGCATACTGAACCGTCAGGACCAAAAGGGGATTTAGTTTGGTTTGTCCTGAGGCGCAGGCGCCGGAACCATTAGGCCCTTAGTCCATTTTTTCTGACAACATGTTGTAAAGAAGTGAAAGTTTCAGCAAATCACAACTAGCATAGATTGAAGATTGTCGATTGAAGATTGAAGATTTAAGGTCCGCCTTCGGCGGAATCAATTATTAAGAAGGATTATAAAAAAGGCAGAGCGAAGCCTCCGGCTCTTAGGGGTTGTAGCGCCTACGCCTCGGAGAGCGACATCCACAAATCTTCAATCTTCAATCTTCAATATTAAATTCACTGCCCCCTCAGGGGCCATTTTTACCGAGTGGGGTCTCGAAAAAAGTTTAGACTTAATGAATACGGCAGATTGAAAATTGATGATTTGCGGAAGGTATTTAATATTCAGTCATACAAATTGAATTCAAGCAAATCGGCGGATTCTGGGAAATTAATGTTTTCGCCGGCAGAATGGGCTGGCGTTGGTTCCTTACTGATCGCAATCTTGCTGCTGTTTTTTGATGTGCGGTTATCCGTACTCCCGTTAGCGGGTTTGACGGCCCTGATCCACTGGTAACCCCGCAAGTGCTGCAGCTGCTTTTAAAACACCAGGTAAAAGCAACGTTTTTTGTTACCGGAAAGAAAGCAGCTGAACACCCCGAACTGATAAGAGAAATCCTGCTTCACGGTCATTCTATCGGCAATCATTCCTACATCCATGATAACCTGCTTATGTTCAGGAGAAGAAAAACCATTGCCAATGAAATAGCCTCCGCTCAAAATGTGCTGAGCGATTTTGGGATCGTACCTCTGGCCTTTCGCCCGCCGGTAGGTATTACCGGCCCCAGGCTCCGACCGGCTTTGTTGGATTCAGGTATGTATATCGTCAATTTTAGCTGTCGCGCCTATGATGGCGGTAACCGATGGATAAAAAACATTTCAAAAAAAATCTTAAAGCGCATCCGGCCGGGAGACATCGTTGTTCTGCACGATGTCATGCCCCATAAGCAATCTCTTGTTGGGTACTGGCTAAATGAAATGGATCTAATCGTATCAGGTTTAAAGGAAAAGGGACTCGCGGTTTTGCCGCTGGCCGAGATTATTGGCAAGCCCGTTATGATCACGAAGAACAGCGGAGAAGAAAGGTGACGTGTTAACATGCGAATTGTACTGGTACACCCAACCGGATCAAACTGGGTACCCGGTAAAAAGGATATTACTGCAACTGCCAACCGGATGGCGCCGCTGGGCCTCTTATCCATTGCCGCCTGGCTCGATCAGAAAGGACATGACGTATTTGTCCATGACTGTTTAGGACCGCAGGTGCCAAATAGCAATGCGGCCCATGCCGAAATCATCCTGGGATATAAACCGGATCTGGTGGGGTTTTCCGCAACAACATCCGGTTTTTTAGACGGCTATGAGCTGGCCGAAGGGATTAAAACCGCCAGACCGGAGATTCAAACCGTCTTTGGCGGCGTACACATATCATCCATGGGTGCGACCCTTTTAAACGACTTTGAGCATATCGATTTTCTATGCCAGGGTGAAGGGGAAGTTACCCTGGCAGAATTGGCGTCAGGCATCCAACCCGCGCAGATTAACGGCCTGATTTGGAGAAATGGCGACCGGCCGGTATCCAATCCGTCGCGACCCGTTATCACTGATCTGGATTCGCTTCCTTTTCCTTCCTACGACAAACTACAAGGATTTCCCAAAGGTTACAACCTGCCGCTTTTCAGCTATATTCTGGGCGCCGGGGCTACCATGGTCACCAGCCGGGGCTGTCCCTATCAATGTTCTTACTGCGACCGTTCAGTCTTCAAAAAGGGCTACCGCTATAATTCCGCAGAATACATCTACGAGCATATGCGACATCTGCGCAAGCAGTTTGGCGTTCGTCATATCAATATTTATGATGATCTTTTCACGGCCAATCGACGCCGCATTGTCAAGCTGTGCGACCTGCTGATTTCAAAGCCGCTTGGGATGCAATTCAACTGTGCCGTGCGGGTCGGTCAGGCGGACGACGAGTTGCTGGAAATGTTAAAAAAAGCCGGCTGCCTGATGCTTTCCCTGGGCATAGAAACCGCTGACCCGGATTTGCTTGAATTTCATAAACCGGGTGTACGAACGGATGACATCAGTGATACGGTCAGACGGATTCAGGCCAAGGGACTCCGGGCCAAGGGGCTTTTTATGATGGGACTTCCCGGTGATACCGAAAAATCAATTCAAAAAACAAGCGATTATGCCATGTCGCTGGATCTTGACGATATGAACATGTCCAAATTTACCCCCTTTCATGGCGCCCCGATCTGGTCTCGCATTCATGAATTCGGGACGTTCGAACAGGACTGGCGCAAAATGAACTGTATCAATTTCGTGTTTGTCCCCAATGGCATCGGTTCCAAAGAAAGACTCGATCAACTTTACAACACGCATGTAAAGCGCTTTTATTCATCCCCGCAGTGGCGGCACAAATTTGTGAAACGACTGTGGCAGCATCGCAGAAGTCTTTGGTACTTTGTCTCACATCTGCCGTCGTTTTTGGCAGCGATGCGAAATTTTGAGCCGGACAAGGATATTAAAACGCATTCGTCCCGATGACATCGTTTTACTACATGACAGCCGACCACCTGATGAAGGCTTAATTCCGGCCTGGTTAAACGAGATCGAACATCTTCTGGCCGGCATCGAGGCCAAAGGCCTTATGTTTCTAAAGCTGTCCGCGCTTATCGGAAGGCCGGTGATGATATTTATGCCTGGCGGTGTTGAGGAAGAAAGATGAAGAGTCGGCACACAAATCGGATTTGTACATCCAACCGGATCAAACGGAGTAAGCGGATTGCGGAATTCTGTCGAAATTGAGATAATGGCAAGCCCCATTTTCGACACTTCTAATATTTTCGACTTCCCATCACATATCCACAATTCTTGTGATGTTCAGATTTCCTTGGGTAATCCAAAAAATTGAACGATGCTTAAAATTGTGTCTTCTAGCCGCATAATACACAAATCCCTAGCTGCCATCCCGAATCACACGGCAAGATTGAATATCAAACGTCACTTCACCAATATTCATATTTGTCTTGTCTCGAAAGCCAGCCGCAAAATGCATAAAACGATACACGTCGGCAAAGTTCGTTGCCAGGCCAACTGAGATACGAATTGCACCGGCGCTCTTATTGCCCCGGTGCTGAATCACCTGCAAAAAATGGGGCAAGCTCAAATCCGGGCCATCATTCAATCCGGCCATCATATCCTCCGTCGTCAGCCCTTCTGCAATTTCACCTGCTCCGGGATTGCAAAAGCAGCCAGTGCGTAGCGAGATTCCCTCCTTGTTTGCCAGTTCTTCAATGCGACGATAATCAAGAAGCCGTTCATCCGGCCCGTAGAAGTTCAGCGTCACCGTTCCGCCGCGCATCTCTGTATCTGTCGGACCATAAATCCGGACCATCGGTTTGCCGTTGCTGTGCTGTAATGACAGCAAGTTATCGAGCAACCAGCCGGTGAGGCAGTGGACCCGCTTCCCAATGGTTTTGATTCCCACCTTTTCCAGGTGCTGCAATCCGGTTTTGATTGCCGGGATGTTCAGATAATTTACGGTACCGTCTTCAAATGCGGCTTCGTTAGGGGCTAAATAGTGGCCGTTCCCCTGCACGCTAGCAAAGTTCACCGTACCACCTGCAAACCACGGTCGTTTCATCTTCTGGAAAACCGCCTTGCGAATAAGTAGGGCGCCGATGCCGGTAGGGTAACCAAACATCTTGTAGAAAGAAATGGCTACAAACTCCGGTTTAACCACACCCAAATCAAGGCTACTAGTTGGTACATACGCCGCCGCATCCAGCAACACATCCAAACCTTTGCTATGTGCTTGTTCAATCAAATCCAGTGGATGCTTTACGCCGGAATAGTTGGACTGAGCTGGGAAAGCAAACAGATTGTTTTGATCCATATCCACCGAC
>CALZJV010000646.1 GCA_945787595.1 uncultured Desulfobacterales bacterium
CGCGATCTATCTATTGGAGCCGAATAAGGCCGTGCCCCAAGACACAAGGACAAAATTGAAGGTAATTGAAAAGAAGGTTAAGTCGGGTGCGATCCAGGTGGTGGACTTGCCGGTGGCCGCCGACCTGCACAACTACCTGAGAAAGACGTTTCCGAAGTAAAAAACCCGGCGGGGCACACGTAATGTGCCCTATTAGTTCCATTAGCGTTGGCCTCCCATCCGGCTGAATAGGTCAGGTAGCCATTATTTCAACATGTTAACGGCAGTCTTAATTTTTCATTAAATCAAGAGGTTATGTGACCATTCATGCCACTGAATGAAAACCTAAAAAGAATGGGTTAAGGTTAAATCATGCATATTCGTTGGAAACTTCTTCTAATTCTTCTGTGCATATCGCTTCTTCCTGTGCTAATTTTACGTTGGAACGGGCAGCGGTCAATGCGAGAGTTGGGCGACGATCTGGCTGGCAGAACACGAAATGTATTGGTTCGAAAAACAAGCCGGGAACTTAAAGACCTGGTTGATGAGCATGCCACCATTTTAAGTCGCGAACGGGATCTTATAGAATTGGCGCTTCAGGTTCAAGCATCGGAATTAGAAAAAATTTTTGCAGATCGGACTATACAGCAAGATGGTATAAATACCTATGGCTTTGAATCTGCTGGTCGCAGGCCGATTGAAGCTGAGCCCATCAAAAGACCACTTTTCAGAAGAATGGGCATGATGGGTAACCACCCTATTGAAGTATCCTATGGTAAACAAGACTATTGGATTCCTGAGAACCTGAACAAAGCTGACTCGATTGAAATTATCAATCGGCTATCGCGGATACTTCCGGTGTATCGCTCACTTGCGCAAAAATATCCAGATCTAATATTCTGGCAGCTTACCGCCTTTGAAAATGGGGCCTCTGCAATTTATCCTGCTATTCAGGGAATTCCAATGATGCACAGAAAGCATAATGCGAATTGGTATCAGCTGGCAAAAGATAGAAAACAAATTGCGTGGTCCAAACCGGCGATCGATCCTATAACCAACCAAATCGTATTTACTGTGTCGGCACCATTTTACCAGGCGGATGGAATTCTTATCGGTGCAACCGCCATCGTCGTTCCGGTTGACACCCTGCTGCAGGAAGACGGACATATTGGTAAATTATCTGAAAATATTACCTCGCTGATTGTTCGACCCGAAAGGCGATCCGATTCAGATATCCTCGGTATTCGAATCATAGCCCGAGAACAAATCCAAGAGAAGATGCATCATCACTGGCAGGCTTCGCTGGAAGAAGAATGGCTGGAAATTAAAGATACCCAGTCGATTGATCAGGTCATCACGGATCTGCAGAAGAATAAAACAGGTGTCAGAGAGGTTTCCTTCCTGGGCCAGGAAAGCCTCCTGGCTTACGGGGCCATCGATGATTACCAAACCGCCTTGCTGATTATTGTGCCCAAGGTGGATATTGTCGCCGAGGCTGTTTCCATGGAGACTTATGTGCATGAGCGCATCGGCAAGCACATCATGATCACCGGCGTCATTCTCGCGGGCGTTGTGCTGGCGATTATCGTCCTTGCATTTATTCTATCGCACTCGGTGACGGAAAACATTTCCAAACTTGTGGCTGCCGCCCGCCGGGTCGCTTCCGGTGATTTCACCACCCGGGTTCGCATCCATTCCCGGGATGAGATCGGCGAACTCGGCCGGACCTTCAACAACATGATCCCGGCGCTCGAAGAGCGGGTGCGAATGAAACAGGCTCTGGACGTAGCCATGGAAGTTCAGCAAAATCTTCTGCCAACTGAAACGCCACAGGTCAAAGGGCTTGATATTGCCGGCCAAAGTCTTTACTGCGATGAAACCGGCGGAGATTTTTACGATTTTCTGGATATCGGCCGGCATAACGCCTATCAGCTCGGGGTTGCTGTGGGAGATGTTTCGGGTCACGGGATCCAGGCGGCATTGTTAATGGCGACTGTCAGAGCATTTTTAAAGAGCCGAGTAAGGCAGCCGGGAAGCATCGCTGATATTATTGCCGACATCAATCGCCTCGTAGCCGACGACACCAGCGAGACCGGTCAATTTATGACGCTCTTTTATGCTGAAATTGATCCCCGCGAACGGATGATACACTGGGTGCGGGCCGGCCATGATCCGGCGATGCTGTATAACCCGGATACGGACACAATTGAGGAATTAATGGGAAAAGGCATAGCCCTCGGGGTTGACGGCGGTTCTGAGTATCAAGGTCAAATTATCAAAGGATTATCTCAGGGGCAGGTGCTTCTCATCGGTACAGATGGTCTCTGGGAGACTCGAAATGAATCGGGAGAGATGCTCGGCAAGGAGCGGCTTAAGGCCCTTATTAGGCGGTATGCTCATCTATCATCGAAACAAATGATCACATCGATTATTGATGAGTTGCAGGCTTTTCGCAAATCAGTCAAACAGGATGACGACATAACCCTGGTTGTTATTAAAATAGATGATTCATATAGCTTGAGTTGACTAAATAAAGCAATTTAATGGGGTTTCCAACTAAATCGCAAACAGGGTTCAGTGTTTACGCAATTTCGCATTGGAAATACGACAATTTCCCTTTGCAAAGAAAATTGAAAACGTGGCCGCTTGATATCATTTACAATTGACTTCAAACGACTGTTGACCTGATTTGGCCTATCGATATGGCGGAGAGGCGTTTGCTGTTATTTTGCCGGAATATGAAAACTAGCAGAAGAATAAAAGTCCGGACCTGGTATGGTATGGGCGGTACCGTGATCATCGGCCCCGGCTTTTTAATAAACTTGCTGCTACGCCAGGGTCTACTTAAAAATTCCCGCAATGCTCTGAGAGTTACCCACGAATTCGGCCATTTGCAAAGTGCACCCCTGGCTGTGCTATATACGGCGCTGAACTATACTGCCATTATTACAGCGAACCGGGCAAATCTATCAAATTTAATTCTTGTGTTCATCAGTACCCATGCGGCCTGGGAAATTATGTCGGAAATTCTTACTATTAAGAGCGACGCTCAATTCTATCATAATTGCTACGAAAAAGTTTCGATAATTCCCCGGGCCCTTTTCTGGTTCTCTGCTATCGTCCTTACCCTATTGGGCTGGATTATTCTCCTGCGATAGAGGCGGCTTGTGAAATATAGGCGCCCCCTTAGAGTTCAGCCCACCGCTGTATTAATAATGCATCACAGGCACGGGAGAATCCTGTCATCAAACCTACCATAACTACCGCGTAATTTTTTTGCACTTTTGCAGCCTCAATTGGTAAATGCTGGATACTTTTTATCCATTTCACCTCGAATTATCGCGACAAAGCGGATCATCGTTTAGCTATGAATCTATAATTAATATATAATTTTAGGTAGTTAAATAGCTTCCATAACCTTTGGCACTGCCCTTGCATCTTCTATGCAGAATCAAAAGAAGAAAGTGGAGGGTTAAGAAATGAAGGCTAATATAGAACGAAGAGCTTATGAACGCTGCAGCCATCAAGCTTCCGCTACCTGTGCATACTTTAATTCGGATAGATTTTACCATGTGGAAGCCACGAATCACAGTGAAGACGGGATTAATTTTTTTTCCGATTTTCCGCTGAAACTTGGGGCAAGCATTTACGTCAGAATAGATAGCTATTCACCCGAAGGTCACCTGATCGGCACTGGCGGTTGCAGAGGAGTTCGAAAAATAGGTGTGGCTGAAGTTAAGTGGTGCAAGGAAATACCCGGTGCTTATGATGCATTTTACAGTATTGGTCTCAAATTTCACGAGCCAGCGGTTTAAAATCCGGGTTATAAATTCAGGGCTCCTGACCTCAATCGGAAAAACTTCTCTGGAGGCCCTGGTATATAAAGAACCTACAAAATTTGTAGCAAAAATATGCGTAAATTCAAGATGCAACAGAGTTTATCAAAAATAAGTTTTGGTCTTTTTCGCGGGCGCTGTCGTTTTTCACATGGTAGTAATGATTATCGATTATTTCCTGATGGTGAAGCCATTTTACATGGACCTGCGAGATAATTTTGTAAGCAATCTTTTTTCAGAACCGATGATGCCAATGATGGGGGCCTATGGGATTCTTTCATTAGGTCTATATCTTTTATGGGAAAAGACCCAGAAGGCCGTGCTACTCGTACGGGAAAAAGAGTTTCAAAGAGAAAATGTAGAAGCTGTCCTCAAATCTATGCAGCGCCTGACAGGCATGTTGGCCGAACATATTGCCTCCCAAAATTCAGAGATCATGGACTGGGTCGAACTTAGGAAAAGACTTGGCCATCCAATACCGGCAAAAGTGAGAAACCCGAGTAAGCAAATCGCCAAAGCCATCCAGTCAATGTCAGAGTTATCATTTGTAATTCCATATACAGACAATTGCCCTAATAATGCATGTGAATTTGAAAAAATTCTTTTCGACAAATTATACGATAATACGGATGTCAAATCCGAAAAAGAATATCCATTAGAACACAAAGCAGTGATCAATAATTAGCAGTAGCTTTGTCATCAATAAGATAAAGCTGGGAACTAAGATGGATTCGATGCAGAAAATACAAGTGTGCGTCAAGACTGATATCGGTTTAAAACGCGAAAAAAATGAAGACTGTTATCTTATAATTGAATATGGACAGGATAGCAGGGAATATGAGGATATGGGTACCACCCTATCGGTTATGGCTCTCTTATTAAGAACAGGGCTCTGATCGCGCATGTAGGAGACAGCAGAATCTACAGGCTGCGCAGAAATGCGCTGGAACAGCTGACCGAAGATCATACGTTTGCACAGATCTTTCTTCGGAAAGGATATATAACACCAGAAGCAGCCGCCAAACACTCATTGCGTCACGTTATGACCCAGGCCGTGGGGCAGGGTATAGAAAACATTTTCATTAAGGTTGAGAAGGTTGAGAGGGGCGACACCTTCCTGTTGTGCAGTGATGGACTGCACGACATGATATCTGATACGGAAATCAAAGATGTGCTTTCGAAAAGTTATGCTTTGAAGGATAAATGCAACCGGTTGGTAGCCAAAGCACTGGAAATGGGTGGCAAAGACAATGTGACCGTAATCGTTATTCAGGTTTAATAATTACTTTAATTTAGCCTTCTGGAAATGGATGGAACGAGTCTGTTTATCGATTAATACGGTGTCTGCTACTTCGCCATTTTGATTTACAATTTTTGCAAGATAATAGCGCCCTTTGTTTTCCAGATCCTTTATGTCATAATTCTCCAAAAGATCAGTGCTGACCTCCCGGTCGATGATAAACCTGGCCGTACCGGTGCTCATACCATCTAAAAATGAAAACATGACCTAATCATTATGGTAAATGCCGGGGTAAAGTTTTTTTAAACACTCCGGACAAATACCATGGCTAAACTCCGCTTCCGAATGCTCACTTATATAAGCTTCAATTTGATTCCAATAACCCTTGTCATCTCTTATATTCTTACATGATGCACATATGGGAAGAAATCCGCTGAGGATTTTAACTTCTTCCATAGCTTTATGAAGTTCTTTAATGGCTTCTGACTTTTCTTTATCTGTCTGTTTGATTTTTCCCCAAAACATACCTATTAGTGCACATAGGATCGTAAAGGCGAGACCCCATAGTGACATTGAGACAGAAAAGGCCTTTAATATTTCATGGTAAAGGGTTGTTGGCGTTGAATGCGCATCGGTAAGATGGAACACGGATATGATATGAATTATTGGATGAAATAAAAAATAGCCGGAAAAAGCTCCAATAATTGACCAGCTAATTATTTTTTTTGATACTTTCATAATGGCTCTGTTATCTTCAAATCGGCCTGATGTTTTCTCCCCTTATGCGGTCCTGCGGTTTAGATTAGTATCACGCCATATTCTTCAACACCTGAACCTGATATAAATTAGGATAGATGTGTCAGGGGTCCACGCCTCAAAAAGGATCGCAGCCCCCGTTTGAAATTATGACTCAAAATAAGAAAATTAATATTTGGTGCTTCCGGTGATAGATGCTGTCGTCTTGGAAGATGTTATTTTTTTGCCTTCACAACAACCAGAGTTACATCGTCATTTTGGGGAGCTGTGCCTCGAAATTCGTTCAGTGTATTTGTTATGGCATTTAAAATTTCCTGTGCCGAGAATCGACTGTGCTGCCGGATAACCTGCCGTAAGCGAAATTTACCGAATTTTTCGGAATTGGGATTATCTGTTTCCCAAATTCCGTCTGTGCCGATAACAATGATTTGTCCCGCGGACCATCCTGAGAGTTTAAACTCCTCAAAAGCGTATGTATCTTCAATTCCAAGCGCGGTTCCGCTGCCGTTCAATTCTTTGAAAGAAGCTTTAACAGGGTCATAAAAGAGCGCCGGATCATGACCTGCTCTCACCCATCGTAAATCTTTATTTATGGTATCGACAACGATTAGAAACATCGACATAAAATCACACGAATGGTAGGTGTCTAAGCATAGCAAGTGATTGACATCATTAATTTTTGGAGCAAGATCGCCCGGCTGTGCCATTCTGCTTCGCAGAAACGCCCGGACGGTGGTCATGAGCAATGCTGCCGGTACACCATGCCCAACCACATCACCAACAGCGATTCCGACCCGACCTTCGCCCAATTCAGGGAATTGGAAATAATCAAAATAATCACCACCGGTTTCATCACAATAGATGCTTCTTCCTGCGATATCCAATTCTTCAAGGTGCAGCGGTTTTTGAGGGAGCAAATTCTGCTGGACATCCATGGCAAGACCCATGGTTTCTTTCATTTGGCTTCGTTCTTCAAGTTGCACTACCATCGTATTGAAGCTATGGATAAGCTCTCCGACTTCATCTTTGGTTTTGGTCGGCGTTAGGGTGACAAAATCCCCGCGAGCGACTTTATTGGCCGTCTCGGAAAGTGATTTAACCGAAGAAACCGTGCGGCCTATGACCAGTTTAATCAATAATAGGATGATAAAAATAAAAGCCGTTCCTGTAATAAAATAGTATAGACGAAACTGAATAACGGATGAAAGGATTTGTTTGCCGGGGGCTATCATTATCAGGGTCCAGGGGGCTTCCTTCAGCCGATAATATCCGCTTACTTCAGACGGGAAAAAACCACTGCTCATCACAGTTCCATATGGTTTTTCATTCATAGCCGTCAACGTTTTTACCTCCAGGCCCTTATTATTTTCACCCAGTTGGCGCCGGTGTCCGGATTTCGCACTGGAGAGAATTCTTCCGGAGTCGTCTACCAGGTAAGCCTGATCGCTTTGCCACCAACCCGAGGATAAAATCGTATTGATGAGATAATTAAAGTTCAGTACCACTTCCAGTCTGCCGACGGATCTACCGGTCTCGGATTTA
>CALZJV010000647.1 GCA_945787595.1 uncultured Desulfobacterales bacterium
TTCAAAGCGGCTTGCCCGGCTCCCTTGCTTGTTTTTACAGACCCTTACGGCAGCTTCCCGGTTCTGGTGGCCCCAGGCTCTGAACGCTCCCGCCCAAAAGTGCGGCTGGATGCGTCTATACGAGGTTTTGCTGGGGATGGTGACGGCGCACAGGGCGGGCAGGTGATCCAGGATCCCGGCGATAAAAGCGCCGGCTTCCGGGCTGATCGCAGTGGCCTGCTGAGGATCACCGCTGATATTTTTGCCTTCACGCCACAAACTGAAATTAAGATGACAGCCTGAACCGGCTTTGTCTTCAAAAATCTTGGGCAGAAATGAGGCGATAAGTCCATGCCGGGTAGCTTCGCCGCGCACGGTTTCCCGATAGATGATCTGTCGATCGGCTGCCCGCATGGCCTCGGCATAGCGTATATTCACTTCCTGTTGCCCGGGGCCGGACTCGGGATAATAGCCTTCCACCTCAAGTCCCTGTGCAATGAGGGAACCGGCAATATCCATAATCAAAGCTCGATGAAGATTCATCGAACCGGTGGCACAAAAGACGGTGTTATCGGCCGGTTCCAGCACACCTTCGGCATTTCTGCATAACAGAAAAAATTCATTCTCAAAAACAGCCTTTAGCATCAGGCCCATTTCTTCAAGTCGACCTATCTGACGCCTCAGAAAACCACGGGGGCAATGGGCCCACACCTGACCGGTTTCGCTGATGACCATGTCGCTTAAAACCTGTGCGTGTCCTTCGGCGAAGGGCAAAACTGTCAGGGTGGACCAGTCCGGCATCAGGCGCACCTCCAGTCGACATGGGCGGCCTTGGCGCGGATAATGTTGGCGTTGTCACACCAGAGTATGCGCACGAATTTAACGCCCGCATCCTTCAAAGTCTGTTTGAGTGCCTCTTCCATAATTTCCTTTAATTGCAATGTATCTGAATTGGTATTTTATCGATGCTCGGAGGGCTACCACTAATTCTCAGCAGTGAATTATTGGCAAGCCGTTTCCAACCGGCCGTTTCCAACCGGCTTGATTCAATCGGCTCCGAGCTTATGATGACACCTTTAGGGAGGGGATAAAAATGAAGCGTATAATAGTCTGCCCATGTCTTATATCCAGAAATGACATACAGGTCTTGTCCGTAGCTCAACATACTGTTTACGGCCGTGTAATCCGCTTTCAGGGAAGAAACGGCCATCGCCAGTGTTTCACATATCCCTGTATTCATGGGATTGGCCATTATTGCGGTTAAAAGATAATGAAAAAAATATTCGGTGTCGGATTCATCCGAGGTGGGTATCAAAGATGCATCCCGGGGAAGGGCTTCGGCACCGTAGATGGTACCGTTGTGGATCATCGCCCAGCCGTTGTGGAAAAACGGGTGTGCATTGGCAAGGGTGACAGGAATGTTGTCACTGGCTTTACGTAAATGCCCCAGGAAGACATCGGGGACTTCATCCATTGAGCTGACGGTCTGCCGATAGCGTTCGGATTCCAGGGCAGAACCCAGCCCTCGGATTATCGGAACCATTGCGGTCTTATCCTTGCTGGATATGGCCATACCCCATCCATCCTTGTGACCGGGTTCCATGCTCTCAGCCGGAGGGATATTGCCGAATTCCGCCTGTCGGCGGAAACCGAGAACAATTTCCTGCCAGAAATGGACCTGACCATAGATTCCCAGCAATCTGCACATAGCATATTCCACTTCAATTGAAATTGGGATTCTTCTTAAACAATAATACAGCCGGAGTCAATCCGGAATTTTTTAATCCTTCATTTATCGGGCAATTTCCCCAAATCATACACTTCGAATTTTGTTCGTTTTTCCAGAAGACACTCCAGCTTTTTTTCGTTGGCTGCGCGTTCGTCACTCTCCTCCCAGCGGATCCAGTCTTCCACCGTCTGCCAAGTGGAGACCACCGTTATGCTACAGGGGTCATAATGATTAACCCAGGTTTCTCCTGATATATATCCTGGAAGATTCATGGCATCATGGCGAAATTTATTGAGCAGCCCAAAAGCCTTTTCCGCGGTATTGGCTTTAAATTGCCTCTTGATGACAATCTTAATTGCCATAATAACCTCCTTTCCGAAAATGTTGGATCCGTCATTTATGATGATGCCCGTCAGACATCCATTTTTGTTTTCACCCCAGAAAATATGCTACTAACTTGAAAAAATCAACGCCATTATATTCGGTTTGATTCTCTAAAATCAATACCCCATTATCCTCTCCGAGCCTTAGGCCAGAACCCATACTAGCGCTAAAGCTTCAATGCATGTCCTTCCATAATTCCAACATTCCCTCCGGGGCTTAGGCCTTGCGGGCTGGAGGCCAATTGGAGCGAAGCCCCTAACTTGTAATTTCTAACAATGAGACGGTAATTTGATCTTTATCGGAGATACTGATAATATATAAAGAACTGAAATGACGCGACGACGAATTTAGAGCGAGACTAATTCTCCGAATATCCGGGCCGGGCCTAAGGAAAAGGAAGAATGCTGAATAATATAAATAATTTAAATATTGTGCGCATCGGAAGCTATATTACCTACAGTAGTCTTAAACAAATTGCTGACGGAATTTTAGGTTCCTTTCGTGGAATAATCAGGGAAACGAACCTTTCTCATCATGATTCTCCTGTTGTAGAAAGCATCGACGCTCAGTTGCTTACAATGATCCTTGACGAAGAATACAGTGGGCCTACCCTGGGGATAACTGACGCGGATTTACATACGGAAGATGACGATGCGTTTTACAAATCCATTTTAGGCGGCAAGAATCCCAAAAACGATGTGGCTGTTGTATCCACCCACAAACTGACACCACTTAACATGGATTCGGATAGGGATTATGACCTGTTTATCGAAAGGACACTAAAAGTTTCGCTGCATGAAGTGGGGCACAACTTCGGTTTAATGGATCATGGGTCCTACAAGCTAGCCCCTAATGGATTGTTGTGCCCCATGAGCAGAGGTGAATTCAATAAATTCGGCTATCGAGGCTATGTGAAAATAATTATTGACGGCCGGGGGCGGATTTTTTGCGATGAATGTACCGATTTCTTGACGAGTGTTTACGCCGGTAGAATGTCATCAACGCAATTTTTGAAAGACGTCCTGGTCATACCGACCAATTGAATCTACAAATAATAAGTTTCATTGTAATCGTTTAGCCACCAAGGCTCTAAGTCACAAAGGTTATAATATAATTTTATTGGGGCCGTATTTAATAATAGGCCGGTTTAGATTGATATTCTTTTTTTTGTGCCTTCGTGTCTTAGTGGCTGAACTTTCGCCAAAAATCAAGAAATCTTCCACTTTTTACCCCAATACTCCTTCATCGCATTGATCCATCTATAATTGTCGGCACCCTTGGGGTGTCCTTTATGGAATCAGATTCATGTTTACTCATACCCGGTACTTGTTTTATGCCGATTTGTAGTGTAAAAAACGATTTTGCCATAACAACACGGAAGGGGATGTACAGTTAAAAAATGATAACTTTACTGGATTACGGCGCTGGTAATGTCAGAAGCGTCATCAATGCTATCGAAAGCCTGGGGGAGACGGTCAAAATTGTTGCCAGCGGCGAGGACATCCTGGCGGCCGAGAAGCTTATTTTTCCCGGGGTGGGCGCTTTCGGAAATATGATGCGTATTCTGCAGGATAAGAATTACGTCGAGCCCTTAGCAGCCTATCTGCACTCCAACCGGCCGTTTCTGGGGATATGCCTGGGGTTGCAGGCCCTATTTGAACACAGCGAGGAGGACCCGGATATCAACGGACTCGGTTTTCTCGCCGGCTCGGTAAAACGTTTTGCCATTGACCCTTCGGTTCCGCACATCGGTTGGAACGGACTCAACTTCAAACAGGCATCTCGAATTTTTTGCGGGCTTGGCGGTGATGAAAAATTTTACTTTGTCCATTCATACCATATCGTGGCTGATGATGCCTCGGTGATACTGACGACCACCGACTACGGGTGCGAGTTTGTCAGCAGCATTCAGAAGGGCAATATCATTGCCACCCAGTTTCACCCGGAGAAAAGCGGTCGGGCCGGGCTCATTATGTTACAAAATTTTCTTAAAACCACTGCCAACGCGACCCGCCCGGTACGATCAGCGGCAACTACGACACTGGCTAAGCGGATTATTGCCTGTCTGGATGTGCGTTCAAACGATCAGGGAGACCTGGTGGTCACCAAGGG
>CALZJV010000648.1 GCA_945787595.1 uncultured Desulfobacterales bacterium
GATGTGGCTATAAAATTGCTTTCGCATTCTATGGGCTTGGCTTTCCATCACCACACTTTGAAATGCCAGGTCTGGGCCAGGGGTTGCATTCTCGTCCCTATACTGCATTTGGGATGCGTAATTACGAGAAAAGCGTCACTTCCGTCAGGCCTAATCCAAAATTTGAAGCCAAATTGGCAATTATTTGGGATAATGATCCTTTTTTAACGAGGACTTCGGGTCTTTAATTCCTTTTTTGTCCTTAACCCTGAACGCTGAACCCTAAACCTGTGAACGGTTACCTAAAATTTAAATATAATTTTAAACGTTGTTCCGACGCCCGGTGCTGAACTAACTTCTATGCGGCCCCCATGTTTGTTAACGACTTTTTCAACCACCGCCAGGCCAAGTCCGGTCCCACCGCTTCCTTTGGTTGAGAAAAATTCTTCCAGCATGTTTCGCCGGGTGGCCTGATCCATTCCAATGCCGTTATCTGATATTTCAAACATAAACTGCTGTTTGTCACAATAGTCTGTGTTCACGCTTACATGATGTTGTTTCTTTTCTTTATCGTTATGGCAGGCTTCTAATGCATTCCAGATTAAATTATGCAGCATTCTGCGGATGCCGGCCGCGTCCAAACGCACATCCGGCAGGGCGGCATTGATCTGCTCGTCGAGTTGAATATTCATGGCAGCAGCCTTTTCCCGGAATAATTGCACCGAATCCTGCACCAGCTGGACCGGTGAGACCATTTCATATTTCAGGGGCCGATTTTTAGATGAATATAAGATGTTTTGGACAACATCGGTAATATCGAAAATATTCTTATTGACGATGCTCCAGCCCTTTCTGGCAAGCTGGATATCACCATCATTAAAGGCTTCATCCAGGACATAGGCGCCTCCCTGCAATCCTTCCAGAATGTTTTTGATACCATGGGATAACAGCGCTATCGACTGCCCTAACGTCGTCAGCTCTTTTTGACTTTTTTTTATCTGGGTGATGTTGGTGCACATTTCGATAATGGCCTCAACTTCGCTATTGGCATCCAGAATGGGGGATGATTGAATCAGCAGTTGGCAAATTTTGCCATCGGGTAGTTGAACCGTCTTCTCACCGACATGAATTCGCTTATCCTGTATCGTTTTTTCAACAGGGCAAGCGCGGCACATATTGGGTGAACTCTTATAAACGGTATGACATAGTTTTCCGGTTCCGTCACCAAAATCATTTTTAAAACTCTGATTCACAAAAAGAAGGCGGTGTTCGAGATCTTGAATTGAGATATAGCACGGAAGCAGATCAATAACATGATCGAGGTAAGATCCGGTAATATTGGGCAGGCCGCCGGATTGGCTTCTTGGAGGTTGTATTGGACCTGTCATGATCTGATTCAGAAAAATAGAAATTTATTAAAATCATTCCCAAAAAATTTCTAATCCACTATAACGAAAAGGTGTTTGTAAATCAATATATGTCTTGAAATTCAACAAAGTCTATTATACGGAAATGAGGGCAGTTTCAAATCAGTTAATTTTTAGAAAAGGATCGTGATATATGGACGTCAAGAAATTGGTTGATCGTTTTAACTTGCATGTAGCAGCAGGTCAAGATAAACTTGATCGTCAAATTGAAAGCGGGTACTGTGGCGACCTTTTAAGCGATGTAATGGCCAATGCTCCTGACGGCTGCATCTGGCTGACAGTGCAAACGCACCAGAATATCGTACCCGTAGCTGTGTTGCATGGTATGGCGGCGGTAATTCTCACCGGCGGTCGGGAGCCTGATCAGGAAACCATTGAAAAGGCCAACGAAGCGGGCATACCGATCCTAATGTGGCCGAAATCTGCTTTTGATTTTGCCGGGCAAGTCTGTAGCGCCGGCCTGATCAAGTCTGTTGACTGAAGGCTGCAGAGGACGAAATAAAAGCAGCCGGCCCGAGGTTGGCCGCCGGTACAAATAATGAATTTCACAACTTAGTCCATCGATTCGTAAATACGCTAACGTATTTACTCACTCAGGACTTAGTGCTGAGTGAGCAATTACGTTAAATGGGTCCTTAATTAAATGTAACCGTAATTGCGAATCGAAGCACTTAGCTGGAATCAGGGGTAGGAAACGCAAAAACTGACACTTACCTATTTTCCATCCATAAATGGTCTTTTTGCCCAATCTCGGCGTCAATCGGTGCGTTTGTTTGTGCGACGTAGCCAGCTACATCTCCGCACAAACGCTCGATTTCCTTGACCTTGGACAAAATTCCTCATTTCTGGATTGGAAACTCTATTGAGTGCCCATACTGATTTTAACCGATTTGTGGATGGGCACTACCTAAGCCTGGCTTACAGTCCGTAAGTCAGGCTGCTAGCCCGCTTCCAGCCCATAGGCCTACAGGCCGGCTTCCGGCTCGACTCCGTCCCGTAGGGACTACGCCCCGGAGGGTAGAGCCTACAGCTCGGAGAGAGGTGAAACCAGGGCGAACTGAACACTGAGACCTTTTTCTGCCCTAATTCAGCCGGCTATTTTATCGATTTGACGGCTTCAATCATTGTCTTTTTATCTGACGAGAATATTCAAGCGGCTTATCCGGTTCCAGCGGCACCCCCGATTCCAATTTTCTTATTTTTTCTTTGACCGCATCTATTTCAGTCTCTATGGCTTCCTTGGCGGCTCGATGTTCCGAAATTTTCTTTTGTTCAATAATATGCCGTGTTTCCAGAGCTTTTAACTGATCCTGAAATTGTTTGATGGACTCTTGGCGCAGCTGCTTGTTGATACGTTCCATCAAATGCGCGTGTTTGCCCTCCGGATCCGTTAAAAAATACCAAGTCTTGGTTTTGTAACTGTACCACGCCTCTCCCGAGACGTGTTTTCCCTTTAACCGGACACCGGCGTTCCAGATTTTGAACTCTCCTTCTTGTCTGGGGACGCCGTGGACACGGGCCTGCCTGCGCCGACCATCCTCACATTGGACCATTTGCTTTTCCATAACCCTTCTCCCGCTTGTTTATGAGGCGGAAACCAATAATTCCCCAATCGTCGGGTCATTTAGCTCGGCTTTTGCGTTCCGGTGGCGGATGATTATTATCCTGGAGATCATTGCTAGGTTTGATTTCGAAACGTAATCCTGCAAAAAATTTGAGAAATTATTGTTTCCCGCACCCCTTGGACAAAACCCGGCCCAATGGGGCCGGCATTGATATTCTATAAAAGTGTGCAGCTTAATTCCAATGCAGATGACCTGAAACTGCAGCTCAGCTCAGGCAATCGGCTGCGCTTGCTCAGCTGTGGCCGAGCCACCCCCGTTTTTCAGTGAACCCATGGCCTTGGTCAACTCCATTAATACACCTAAACCCTGTCTGGCCTCTTTGCTGGACAATGCGCCCAGCATGCCGAAGGGGCCGACGGGCTTGGCAGCGGCCAGATCAACTTTAGACGGCAATTCGGCAATTTTCTCCAGAAAATCAGTGGCACTCGGATCGCTGAGCTTTTTAGCCAATCCGAGAAGTGCCACCGCACCATCGCCGATCTGATCGATATCTTCGGCGGTGTAGGCCGAGGCAATCTTGGCACGCACGTCCAGGGTGGCGGTGATGATGCGCAGCACACCTTTTTGCTCCAAATCATCCAGGTATGGCTCGATGGTCGTGGCAAAGTCCACAATATTTTCCAGCTGTTCCAGACTGAATATGATATGTTTGACACTGCGCAGCGTTCGTTTAAGCAGCGTTAAAAGATCTTCCAATTGAAAACCGGATTGAACGTCCTCCAACTCCCGGATTAAAAGGCGGAAGGCCTGCCCACTCAAAGGTATCAAATCTTCTCGTAGTTCTGAAATACTGCTGGCAGTTTGTGAAACCGGAGCCAGCTGGGCTTCTATGCGTTCGAGTCGCTCCAAAATTAATTCTTCGTTTGTCATGGCTGCCTCCTTATGCTGTGACCAAAGTATGGCGCATCTTGCCGGCCATCGTCAATTGATCCTCCAGGGGTAATTCAACGCCTTTGAGCATCATATTCCAATATACCCACTTAAACATCATTTTACCCCAGTAATTCAGATAACTGTCCCCGAGCAGGCTGAAAGGGCCAAGACCCGGAAATGGGAATTTGCCGGGCAGCGGTTCGTATTCATAGTTGAAGTCGATCAAGAAGGCTTTTTCGTAACCCGAGCAGATAAAACAGGTGGCATGTCCGTCAAAGGCAGGTTTGGGTTCCTGGCCGTCGATCTCGCGAGTGATGTTTTCGGCAATGGTTTGCGACTCGTAATGGGCCACCGCACCGGCCTTGGATGTCGGAACGTTGGTGGCGTCTCCGACGACATAGATATTGTCCGCGTTTTTAGCTTTCAGGGTGAAATGGTCGGTTTCGACGAATCGCAATGGGTCTTCCAGTCCCGAACCTTCGAGGAACTTGGCGCCGAAATTAGGCGGTACGGCCACCAGCAGGTCATAGTCCACTTTTTCGCCCTTGTGGGATTCGATGGTCTTTTCCTCGGCGTTGACCTGGGAGATATCGAAGTTGGGGGTTACCTTGAGATTTTTCTGAACGGCGATGTCACCCAGGATACTGGAAGCGATGGGCTTTGAAAACGCACCGGCCATGGGTGTGACCAACTCGATCTCGACACTGTCCCGAACACCGTTGGTATCAAAAAACCAATCGGCCATGAAAATAAACTCAATGGGTGCGACCGGGCACTTGTACGGTAATTCGGCGATGTTAAATACCAGGCGCCCGGAGGAAAAGTACTTCATTTTTTCGCGCAACGCGACTGCCCCGTCAAGGGTGTAAAAATCGTGAATGTTCTTGCCGTAGTCATCCATCATACCTTCGACTTCTTCCGGCACAATCGTGCAACCGCTGGCAATCACCAGCCAATCATAGTCATATTTGTCTTTTTTGCCTTCCACCTTGCGGGTTTCCTTATCGATGCCGACCACCTCATCGAGAACGAAATTAACACCCTCAGGAATGAATTCCCGTTTGGGTTTCTGGCAGTCTTCCGGGGAATAGACATCGAAGGGGATGAACAGCCACCCGGGTTGATAGTGATGGACTTCATCATTGTCGATGATGGTGATATCCCACTGTTTGGGGCTCAACTTTTTCCGTAAGTGGTTGGCCACCATCGTTCCGCCGGCACCTGAACCTAGAATGAGAATTTTTTTCATGGTATCCTCCTGATAATTTAATGGTTATTAAAGGGCTATAAAGGGAATCGATCCATATTTGCCTGTTTCGCAGTCAACCGCTTTCGACATCGGAGTTTTTGCCTTTCATTAGATCGGCGATGGTCGTATTGTCAAGTTTTTCGTAAAGAACCCTTGTGGCATCCCCCCATGCCAGTCTTACCTGACAGTCAGCGGACATGGAACATTTCTCAGGATTGCTGATACATTCAACCAGCTCACTTTGTCCTTCAAACAACCGCACAATTTGACCCAGGGAGATCTCTTCTGGTTTTTTAGCCAGCAGGTGACCTTTTACCGAGATATCCTGGCGCTTGGAAATTTCACCCATTTGAACCGGTCCCTGGTTACTATTACGGGCCAGATCCACCAGGATTCTTACGCCATACCGGCTTCTAGTTGATAGCTTCATTGGACCCCGCTTCCATAAGACTCGCCAAAACTGCCGTTTTTAAGCGATCCGGCAGTTTCAGAATTATTTATTCTATATTCTTTTAGTAGGAAATATACTCAGGTTGATATCTTGTCAAGAAAAAAATTCATTATTTTATAAATTAAGAGAAATTCTTGCATTAAGAAAAAGGCAGTCACCATCTCTACGGGATGGTTTTGTTGACACCTCAATTTTTAGGGTTATGTTTAATTTATTAGAAATAAAATCCGCCAAATGCTAATTATACGGGTTTGTGAATTGTAACTGAAAAACTGTTCGTAGTCTGATTTTCATAGATGTACAAAAGGAGGTCAACATGCAAGTTAAAGATTATTGCCGATCCATTGAAGTCGAGCTTCACGGCTGGAAGGCGAAAATGTATGATATGGTTCGCAAAGTAGATAAACTAAGGGGTTCTGAAAAAGAAAGCGTTGCCGCCCAGGTTGAGGAACTGCATAAGCATATTTCAGATATGGAGCACATCATTGAACAGCTTCAAACCGAATGCCCGGTAGAATTCGGACCGCAAAAAAAGCAAATCAATGAATCAACAGAGGGCATGAAGAAAAAATATGAAGATGCAATGGCTGCCGTTTTTCAATTCTAAATGGAGATCATATCCTAATGGTCGAGAGGGTTAATAAAGGAGACGTTTGTAAAATTGATGAACACAACCTGTCTCAGCTCAGAAGCCGGCTTCCCAGGATCGTTGAAGAAATCATTGAAAGCTGCAGTGACCGGGAATGCTATACTCATGTCGACTATGAGCCGATTCCATCCAGAGAATGTGTCATCGAAATTATCGACAGGTTGAGGGAAATACTTTTTCCAGGCTATTTCACCAGGGGAAAGCTCGATCCGGTGAATCTGCGTTACAGCATGGGAAAAGCTGCCGCCAC
>CALZJV010000649.1 GCA_945787595.1 uncultured Desulfobacterales bacterium
CGCAGAATACTGAACCGCAGCCTGCGACGGACTCTGTCGAACCGAATTTCGAAGAGGAGATTCGCTCGTGCAGCGCAGGCGCTTGCGCCGCGTGTTGCTTAGTCTTTTTTTTAAAATTGACAGAATACATTATTCGATGTTGGACGTTCAATGTTCGATGTTCATCAGTTTCTTTTTCGATCAGACCGGCCGTTTTTTTGGCCAGCGGCTGGGCTGACACCTGAAACCCGACACCTGAAACCAATTATACGGGCTGCAACTTTACTAAAGGCAAAATTGAAATATTAATTAGGAAGCACTCTCCTATACGGCGCTGTCGCGGGCAGCCGGCAGGTACTTGCCCTGACCGGCCAGGGCCTTGATCTGGTTATCTTCAAACAGGATCGCGCCCCTTTGCATGGTCAAAATCGGAGCCCCTTGTCCCTGCCTGCCGGCATACAGGCTAAAATCGACGTTTAATTCCGGGTGAGTATCGCCGATGGTGTATTCAAGGCTCGGATCGAAAATGACCAGATCGGCATCGGCTCCGGGCTGGAGGTTTCCCTTGCGTGGGTAGAGGCCGAATATTTTGGCCGGATTCTCGCTCAGCTGCGCCACCATTTGGGGCAACGTGATGCGGCCATTATTGACCCCCGCCTGGTACACCATCTTAACCAAAGTCTCTAATCCGGGGATGCCGTTGGGTGCACTGAACTTGGGTGCACTGAACACCTTGTCCCGCAGGGGTTCGTTGGCAGCCGTGTCACTGCCCGCGGCATCCGAGCCGATGACCTGGATACGTCCGTCTGCCATTGCCTGCCACAGCGCATCGATGTCGGGCTGCCGTCGCAGCGGCGGCGCCATTTTGGCAATGGTACCCCGATGGGTCATAACCCCTTCAGTCAGGGTGAGGTAGTGGGGGCAAGTTTCTACATAAAATTCTACCGCCTGCCACTTTTCGAATAGGGCCAATACCTCCAATGTTTCGGCGGTGCTGATGTGGGGCACATAAATGGGGCACGATGCGGTCTGGGCCAGGGTCAACAACCGGAATACCGCTTCAGCCTCCGAAAGATTGGGATGGGACCGCGGATAAAATTCCGGCGTTTGCTGGCCCTGCCCGATCAGTTTTTCTTCCATAAAATCGATAATGTCGCCGTTCTCGGCATGGGCGGCCAGAAGCCCGCCGTACCGGCCTACCACATTCAGCAGGCGCAGCAGCTCACCATCCTCTAGTTTCATACCCCGTTTGGCATAGGCCATAAAGGCTTTGAAGGAGATAATCCCCCGCTCGATCATCTGTGGGATGGTCTCTTCGATATCCGCCATGTCGTCTTGCAGCAGGGTGCAGTGCAGGCTGAAGTCCACCAGGGAAGTCGATTCGCCTTCAGTGATGAAATTTTCGATGGCCCCAATCAACCCGCCGCTCTGGCCCCAGGCTTTGACGGCGCCGATGTACGGGATCAGGGTAGTCACGCCTTCACACACGGCGGCCCGCGAGAGCGTATCGATGCGATCGGCATAGACCGGATGCAGGTGAGCGTCGATGATGCCGGGTAGAATATAATTGCCGGCTGCATCGATAACCCGTGCCGCATTTTGCTGAATTCCTGGGGGCGTTATTGCAGAAATGCAACCATCGCTGATCAGGACCTCGGCCGCAGTGATAGAATGACTGTTGACAACGCTGCCATTGACGATGGCGATATCGATATTCTGAGAATCCATTATCCCTCCAGCAGTTCACCCAAAATGCGGGCCACAATGGTACTGGACACCATGACCGGGGTGTTGCAAAGCGCACGCACTTTTGCGCCCAATTGCCGGTTAAATCCCATACAGTAAAGCAGGATAACAGCGCAGCCGTCGTCCCGGAACCGCTGGCAGGCAGCTGCTAGCGGTTTTTCACTTTCATAAGGAGAGGCCACCGCCACCGTCAAGTTGGGATTGACCGCCGCCAGTCGCCGGCGAACCCAGTTTTCCTGTTCCGGTACTGGCACCAGGACACCCAGTTTATGGTGCTCACGGAGCAGTCCGGCCGCACAGCGGTCAACCAGCCGTTGGGGTTCAATCACCAGACAGCGGGTGTTAAAAACAGGGAAATCACCATTGCAAAGCAACAGGATCATGTCCACACCCTTGTCATCCAGGGCCGTCACCACGTCATTCAAGCGCGGCAACAACTTCTCTTTGGCAACGATTACCTCCGTGCCATCCTGCATGCGGGTCACCAATGGCAGCATCCCCGACTCGGGCGCATATTCTTTCACCTCGGTCAGGCTTAGACCGTCCAGGGCGCCGTGCTCTATGACTGCCACGTGGTCGCCCAGATGGGTCTGTATTTCCGGTACCACGTCGGTGCGGGGCGACTGCCCGATGGTAACGATTCCGATAGACTTCTTCATCTTCGGTTCCTACCCCTTCCTTGAACTGACTGAACATCGAACATCGAACGTCCAACATCGAACGTTGAATATTGATGACGCTACGCTTTATCGATTTTAAAACAAGCAAACCGCAGAATTTCCAAGAGTAGATTCACTCCCGGCCTTCGTAGCCGCTTCGGCGGAGTAGTCTTGTTCAGTCTTTTTTTAAATTGACAGAATACATTATTCGATGTTGGACGTTCAATGTTCGATGTTCATTTTTTAGTAATTGCTCTTCATTTATTTAGACAGGATTTACAGGATTTACTGGATTGTTTTGGTTTAGTTTAGCTCTAAGCTATATCCTGTCCATCCTGTTAATCCTGTCAGAGAAATAAAATTGCATCTCATTAAGTTCAGCGGCAAGGCGTACACCCGTGCCCCGATGGCAGCGGTGACTGCATTGGCCAAGGCCGGAGCAGCCGGCACGGTCGCCGGTTCGCCGATCCCCTTGGCGCCAAACGGACCGATGCCGCCGCCGGATTCAATCATGATACTTTCCACCTGCGGCACATCCTTTGCGGTCGGTATCAAATACTCCGCCAGTGAAGGGGTCATGGTAACTCCTTTATTTATCACCACATCCTCGCAGAGACCGTATCCGAGCCCATAGATCGCGCCGCCTTCCATCTGTCCTTCGGCACTCAGAGGATTGATGGCCTGCCCCACGTCGAAGCAGGAGATGATTTTGAGAACGTCGATCATACCGGTTTCGATATCCACCGCCACTTCCATGCCAATGGTGCCGAAGGTCAAATCGGGCCAGACCTGCCCCTGACCGGTTTTAAAATCCATCAATTCCCTGGCCGGAGCGTTGAATTGAGCCACGCAATACAACTCAACTCCATCTGCCGCGGCTGCTTTGATCACGTCCGTCAATGGGATAACCGTATCGGGGTCATTATTGCCACAAATCTCTGAGACAATGATATCCCCCCTGTCGCCACCGTAGCTGATGGTGCATTCCCGGGTTTCGTTTTCGACCACCATCCACGGTTTGCGCTCGGGTTGAATGAACACCTTGCGGTCCTTGATATCCAGAAAGGCCGGGTCCATACCCAACATCTGGCCTGCTTTTTCCAGAAGATTCCGTCTTACCGTGGCGGCCGCCTTCAGGGTCGCATTACCGGACATGTACAGCTGACGGGTGGCGGTAGTGGTGCCTGCCAGCGGGGTCAGGGCGGAGTCACCGTGAAAAACGGTGACATCCTCCATGGGCACGCCCAGCGCTTCGGCGGCGATCTGGGCAAGTGAGGATGCCTGGCCTCCCCCGAGATCCTGCACGCCGCAACGAATCGATACGCTGCCATCGAGATCCACACTGACGTAAGAGCGCGACGTATCGTGCAAAAAGCACATGCGGCCATAGCTGGACATGCACGAGGCGATCCCCTGGCCGATCTTCTCAGCGGCATGACGCGGTGGGGTGGGTTCTCCCAGGGCAGTCACCACCTTCTCGGCGGTCGCTTTAGTCTCGACGGCATACTCCAATCTACGCCCGGTAGCCAGGCTGTCGTCCTTGTGCAGGTAATTTTTCTTGCGAATTTCCAGCGCAGAGATGCCCAGCTTTTCAGCCAGTTCATCCAGCTGGCACTCATAGGCAAAACAGGGTTGATTCGCGCCGAAGCCCCGGTTTGCACTGGTGAAAATGTTGTTGGTCAAAACCGTATGGGTGTTCACCTTGACATGGGTAATGTCGTAAGGACCGGTAGCATTAACGGTGGAGTAAAGAAGCACCCAGGGGCTCAGGTAGACATAGCCACCGGCATCGGAGATCAACTCAGCCTCCATGGCGACTATCTTACCGTCTCTGGTCGCTCCGGTTTTATAGTTCATCACATAGGGATGGCGTTTGCTGTGCGCCAGAATCGATTCCTCACGGGTAAATGTCAGGGAAACCGGTCGTTGGGTTATTTGCACCAGCAGCGCCAAATAGGTCTCGACAGTGATATCTTCCTTACCGCCGAACCCGCCCCCCAGCATGGGAGCAATTACACGCACCTTGTTTTGCGGCAGCCCCAGCACCTCGGCGATGCCGCGGAAGTGCTCGATGACTTGGGTTGACGCGCGGATGGTGATGACTCCCTCATCATCCAGCCAGGCCACCCCGGCCTCCGGCTCTATATAAGCGTGGTCCACCGGCTGCACCCGGTAGGTGTTCTGCACAATGACATCCGCTTCGGCGAAGCCTTTTGCGATATCGCCTTTGCGAACCTTATAGCTGCAAATAACGTTGCTTTCTTCCTCTCCCACCAGATAGGCCCCGGGCTTCATCGCTTCGACCGGATCAAAAACACCCTCCAGCGGCTCGTAATCCACCTTGATCGCCTTTAAAGCCGCCGTGGCGAGTTCCAGGGTTTCAGCGGCCACGATGGCGACGGCTTCCCCCTTAAAGCGGACCTTCTTGTCGGCCAGGACCCGGTAGAGGCCTTCGAATCCGCCGACCGTATGGGTCTGGCCGAATTTGGTGACCGTTTCGTTATTGGGCACATCTTTGGCGGTCATGACAGCGACTACACCCGATATTTCCTCTGCTGCGCTGGTATCGATCGATCGAATTTGTGCCGCAGCGTATTCGCTTCTGAGAACTTTGGCGTAAAGCATGCCAGGGACGATATAATCGGCGGCGTAAACGGTGTTACCGAGTACCTTTGACCAGGCGTCGTGACGAGGCCTCGGCTTGCCGATGAGATTGTATCCGCCCTTGGACGCCATAGCCGGTGTGGCGCGGTTTTCTGCTCGGGAATTGATGACATCAGCCATGGCTACTGCCTCCTGTCTGCGGGTTTTGTTTTACGGGCCGCATCCTCGACGGCGCGAAAGATTTTGGTATAACCGGTGCAGCGGCAGAGGTTGCCGGATATGGCTTCACTGATTTCTGCCTGGCTGGGATCGGGATTTTGTTCCAGCAGGGCAGCGCTCGACACGATCATGCCGGGGGTGCAATAACCGCATTGAACGGCACCCCGTTCTACGAAGGCGGTTTGAAGCGAATGCGGATTTTCTCTGGTTCCGATACCTTTGACGGTGGTCACTTCCTTTTGATTGGCCTGCACGCTCAACACCAGACAGGCATTGACGGGCCGGCCCTCGAGAAGCACCGAACAGGCTCCGCAATCGCCTTGGGCACAGCCGTTTTTGACTTCCACGGCCCGCCATTTATTGCGCAGGGTATCGAGGAGGGTTTCCGTGGCCGTCACTTCTGCCGTGCGCCACTCCTTGTTGACGTTGACGCGAATTGAGTATGTGTTCATAATTATATTCTCCTATGACCATGCCTGAAGCAGATTACGTCTTAAAATTGCCCCTGTCGCCGCTTGACGGTAGCTTTGGGTACCGCGGATATCGCTGATGGGCGATATTTCTCTTTTTACCAAAGCATCACATTCGGCCAAAAGTGCGTCGTTGATGGTGTTGCCCTCAAGTAATGCTTCCAGGGCGTATGCGCGAATTGGTTGAGGCGCGACCGAGCCAAAGGCGATGCGAGCCTTGGCGATATGGCCGTTTTTTTTCAACAACATGAGGGCCACACTGGCCACGCAGATGCTGGCGGCTTTTCGCAGCCCCAACTTGGTGTGGCTGCCCCTGGCCTGCCGGTTGGGCAGGGGCAACGTGATGCGGGTCATCACATCGTTCCTGCCCAGTCGGGTCAGTTTATAGCCCATAAAAAACTTATCTACGGGAACGGTCCGTTCTTTGCCGCCGGCATCTGTAATATGAACTGTAGCCTCCAAAGCCAGCAACGGTGGGGCTGTATCTGCGCATGGCGAGGCATTGGCCAGATTGCC
>CALZJV010000650.1 GCA_945787595.1 uncultured Desulfobacterales bacterium
TGACACCCGACACCTGAACACTGCTGGCAAATGTAATCACCCATATCACCCCTCAGGGGTGGACCAAAGCCGGGCCCTCTGGACCCGGATCTTTACTCCAACATTCCGATTATGACATAAATGCATCTCTATATCACCTTTCATCTGATCAATGCGTTTCTAATGGTACCTGACATCGGCGGCACTGGTTTTAAATATTCCCGCTATCTCACGGTTTCAGCGGCGGTCCACCGCATTTTTTCTCTAAACGGCCTTTCGTTGGAGGCTGCCCGAACCGGCTTCGAAATCTTCTATTGGATCCACATCCTGACGATTCTCGGCTTCCTGATTTACATCCCCGGCTCCAAGCATTTACACCTGCTGGCGGCGGCACCCAACGTGTTTTTAAAGTCCCTGAAGCGGCCCAATGCCATGATATCAACCGATATCGAGGACGAAGAGGCGGAAAGTTTCGGCCAGAGAAAGGTGTGCGAACTGAATTGGAAACAGGTGCTGACTCTTTATGCCTTTACCGAGTGCGGCCGGTGCGAGGAGCAATGCCCGGCGGACATGACCGGAAAACCCCTGTCAGCCAAACGTGTGATCCAGGACACCAAGCACGATCTTTTTAATCAGGCCCAGATAATTTTGGCCAAAGACCACGATTCGGTGATGCCTCTGATGCATGATACCTCACCGATTGATATCGGATGTGGAAGCCGCCCCTACAATTAAATTGGTTGGATGGTAACTTGGGCCTTCTATATAACTATATTTATTAAATCTACAGCGAATTAGGATTACAGATATCGTTGATTGGTTGATTAGTTGATTGGTTAAGTGGTTGTAAATATGGATTTATCCCATATTTGCAAAATAATTGGACACTTCATGTCTTAACAATCGTAACATTCTAAAATTATGACTATAATTTACCTAATAAACCATTCAACCAGTAAACTATTCAACGAGGTCTGGATTATGCGCGAATGTTGATGAATGCATCAAGTATCGAGGATCGAGCAACCAGTATCGAACATCGAGTTACCCGAAACACGTAACACGTAACACCAAACTGAGGAGTCATAGCCATGCAAGACAGTGCCCAAGTAGTAATCATCGGTGGCGGAATTGTCGGCTGCAGCACAGCATATCATTTGACTAAAATGGGCTGGAAAGATGTTGTCCTAATCGATAAAGGGGAGCTGACCAGCGGCTCGACCTGGCATGCCGCAGGTCTGGTCGGGCAATTGCGCTCCGAGCGCAACATCACCCGCATGCTGCAGTACAGCGTCAGTCTGTACGATAAATTAGAAGAAGAAACAGGTCTCAACACCGGCTGGAAAATGAGCGGCTGTTTGCATCTTGCCAGCACATCTGAACGGATGTACGAATTAAAGAAAGGTGCGACGACGGCCCGCAGCTTTGGACTCGAGATGAATATTATTTCTCCTCAGGAAGCCTACGACCTTTGCCCGATTATTTCTTTGGATGGTATCATCGGGGCTGCCTTCATGCCCACCGACGGTCAGGCCGATCCTGCGGGCATTACTCAGGCGTTGGCCCAGGGCGCTCGTAATCGGGGCGCCAAAATTTATCGCAATACACTGGTGACCGGCTTTGAATTCGGTAAAAACCGGGTATCGGCAGTCACAACTCAAGCCGGAGATATCCAGTGCGAGATCGTGGTTAACTGTACCGGTATGTGGGGATTTCAAGTCGGTGAAATGCTGGGGGTCAACACACCGGTGGTACCCTTTCAGCACCAGTTCGCCGTTACCAACCCCATAAACGGATTGCCGCCGAATTTGCCGACCATTCGTGACAAAGACAACCTGATTTACTACAAAGAAGAGGTCGGTGGACTGGTTATGGGAGGATATGAAAGAAACGGTATCCCCTGGGCGATAGACGGCGTTTCCAATAATTTCAACTCCAACCTGCTCGACGCTGATTTCGACCATTTTCTGCAACTGGCTGAACCGGCTACCAAACGGACCCCTTGTCTTGAGGAAGCCGGAATCCGGAAGCTGGTCAACGGTCCGGAAGGATTTACCCCGGACGGCGATGCCATTATGGGTCCTGCGCCGGAACTGGACAACGTGTTTGTGGCCCTGGGTTTTAATGCTTTCGGAATTGCCGCCGGCGGAGGTGCCGGCCGCATGATGGCCGAATGGATCATTGACGGCGAGCCGAGCCTGGATATCTGGCCGCTGGATATCCGCCGCTTCGGCCCCTACCACAAGAGCCGGGCATATAATGTCGCAAGAACCAGAGAAATTTACGGTAAACATTATACCATTCACTGGCCCAATGAAGAGCATGACTCCGCCAGGGGTGTGCGCCGCAGTCCGTTGTATTTTCTCTTGAAGGAAAAAGGGGCGGTGTTCGGCGCGAAATACGGCTGGGAGAGGCCAAACTGGTTTGCCCCTGAAGGCGTGGAACCCAAAGATGAGGTCACCTTCGAGATTCCCAACTGGTTTGATTACGTGGGCGCAGAACACAAGGCAGCCCGTGAGGCAGTGGTCTTAATCGATCAGACATCCTTTAACAAGTTCGAAATTGAAGGCTCCGGGGCTTTGGCGTTTTTAAACCGTATGTGCGCCAACAACATCGACAAACCCGTCGGCAGTGTGACATACACCCAGCTGTGCAACCGGCGCGGTACCATAGAAGCTGATATCACCGTTGCCCGGGTAGCGGAAGAAAAGTTTTTACTGGTTACCGGTACCGCTTTCGGACTGCATGATTCCCAGTGGATCAGAAATCACATGCCCGAGGACGGGTCGGTTATTTTCCACGATGTCACATCAGCCTTTGCGGTCATCAACGTGATCGGCCCCAACAGCCGAAAACTGCTGGAAAAGGTCAGCCGTGATGATATCAGCAACGAAAATTTCAGGTTTTCAAAATGTAAACAAATTGCCGTGGGGTATGCACCCGTAACGGCCCTGCGGGTCACCTTCGTGGGTGAGCTTGGGTATGAGCTTTATATTCCCACTGAATTTGCCTGTCACGTTTATGAATCGCTCTGGGATGCCGGGCAGGATCTCGGGATAAAAAATGCCGGCTACCGTGTGATTAATTCGCTGCATTTTGAAAAAGGCTATGCAAATTGGGCCTCTGATCTGACACCGGAATATACGTCCTACGACGCCGGTTTGGGGTTTTGCGTGGCGCTGAACAAGGGGGATTTTATCGGCAGAGAAGTACTGGCCAAAATCAAAGAAGAAGGTCCGAAATGGCGCCTATGCTCTTTCACCATTGACGCGGATGAACCTGTGATGCTACGCGGTAGCGAACCGATCGCCTACCAGGGAAAGGTAATCGGGACGACCACCGGCGGCGGTTATGGGTATACGGTCGGTAAAACCATTGCGTACGGTTATGTGCCTGTTGCAGACGCCGGGCATGACGACGATTATGAGATCGAAGTATATAAGGAAGTATATCCGGCCAAACGGGCAGACAATCGTGCGCTGTATGATCCGGACCGGAAAAAGATTTTGAGTTAGCAATAAATTTCGACCTGGGCGATTAGTTTGGACAGCACATCCATGATATCAAATTGTTTTCACCGCAAAGACGCGAAGGACGCAGAGATGTTTTTT
>CALZJV010000651.1 GCA_945787595.1 uncultured Desulfobacterales bacterium
TCTAAGTGCTGCGTATGCCGCACCCCATAAAACCCGCTTTTAAAGATAGGAAAAGAATCAAGGTAGAACGGCCAGTTACCCAACCGCTGGTTGTTCTTCAAGTCGTGCAGACATCCGCCCATGTATTTATGACCTGGTAATTTAGCTCTCCCAACAGAACTAGTGTTGTTCCATCAGGAGACAGGCATGTAGAATTTGAGGTGACGATAAAAATTAAAAAAGCCCCCAAAGGGTATAAACACCCTCTGAGGCTTTAATTTGGCACCTTCTGGAATCCCCTTTTCATGGTTTTCCCCAGCAGGATGTAAAGGTTTTTAGATTATTAGGGGGTTAGTTTTTTGGCCTGGGGAGGTTAGTTTTCGATCAAGCGAGAGCAGATGAAAAGCGTGCTTAAAGAGATTCCGGGTTCAAGGACCGGTTCGGTTGGAGCAATACGTTTCGGTTTGGCCATCTGCTAACTTATGGGAAATGGTTTGGGTTGTCAAGGAATTACTTGGAAGTACTACTATGTAGTGATTTAGGTTAAACTGTCAGCCGCCAAGGACATTGAGGCGGGAGTGGATCATTTGGTATTCGATGGAGTCTTTAGGCCAGGCTTCCAGCTCGTGCTCTAAAAATTCGCGTTCGGCTGCGTAGTCGGTGAAAGGCTTGCCCTGGATTTTTTGCCGGTGATGGCCGTTCGTGATTTCAAAGTGCCGGATAAAGTGGTTATATACGAGTCCTACGATTATTTCGGAAATAGTTTCGGCGGTGTATTTGCTCATGTACTCCAAATATTTTACCGTGTAGTCGGGCAGGGTGATGGCGAGGTCTTGCATGGGGTTTTCCCTGGTTTATCTGCTATAGTAGCCGATATTGGCAGCTGATAATTACGTTGAGGGTTTGGTGAGACGGCGCCACACACATGTCGGCGCTCCTGATAACAGGATTGAGGCTCTTTATAAAGAGTATGTCCTGACGCCCAAGGACAAAGGCATGAACCTGGAACTTGGACCCGATATCACCGTCTCACCAGACAGCAAGTTATCATATCTCTCGGGCTGCGGCAACGGGATTTTTTGCTGGTTAGACTCCGTAATCCCGAGCATTCGGGATATGGCGGGACTGACGGGGAAAATTCAAAAGGGCAGCCTCACGTTTATCTGGCTGCCCTTTTATAAAATGTAGCCTCCTGCCTCTTGGGATGGCTTTGAACTCGGGGGTATTTTATGGTCTTGTGGGCTGGTTTGTCAATAGGAAACGTGGTTAATTATCTCCCGTGTTATTTGACTCCGAATTTGTACCTGGCTTTCTGGCGGATGGTTTTCAATTCGCCTTCGAGCCGTCGTATCTCATAATCAAACTCTTGGAAGCATACACATTTCGGTGTAATGAAATGCCGCTCTTTTCCGGTAGATCTTTCAGTCGAGCAATTTTTTATATAAATCAGCGCATCGGACGGACCCGGGAACTTCGGGTCTGGTTTTCGGAAGTCAATGTCTAATGTGTATGTGGCCATGGCTGCCTCCTTTTTAAGCGAAAAAACGGTCAATTTCTAAATGATAATATTCCAGCGTATGGCTTTTAAGGATTTCCTTAAGCCCGGAAAAATCACCGTTGAGCCATTTTTGAACTAATTCACGAAATTCGACAATATTGAGCTGAAGCCGGCGGGTGCAGACCTCACGAATAGTGTTTCGATGGACGCCATAAAACTTTTCTGAAGTCTTAAAGGCTCGCCGGGCCTCATCAATGTTGTTTTGGTACTTAAGGTATTTTTCTGACTCGATTATTTTGAAATCGATCTGATACCCGCCCCAAAACCGGGCCATGGCCGCGGAAACCTGCGGGGGCTTTTCGGCAAGCTGAAAGGGCTTGATTTAAAGTGGCTATCTTGTTCGGAGAGTGAAAGAAAAATCCCGGTTGCTTGGTCCCCCGTTCTGTTCCCAGGTCGAGGGAAAACCCGGCTGTGAAAAAATCACAGCATAAATCTCCTCTTATTTTTTTCTATGCTGCACCTCCTTTCTCGGGTCTTGCTCTCCCGACTTAAAGAATTTTGCGCTTCAAGAAGCGCAATACATTCTAACTAATAGATATTATACTCAAAGTCAAGACTTCAAGTTCAAATGCCGGATTTTAGAAATAAATTCAAGAATAGGGTTGTTATCATTAGCTTTTTAGTCCTCTCATATCCTCGTGAAGACATTTGACGAATATCACAGAATTGTCGGAACGGCAGATATATTGAGATTATCTAAGTTCAGAGAAAAGTTATGATATGCTCTAAATTTGCCTCAAATTTAGAAAGATTCCTGGCGGTAGATTTCTTGCCACTATCGTAACCTGCTGAAAATGTAGGATTTCAAATGGATATCATAAAATTTTAGGTGATGTCAAAAGCTAAGATTGATAGCAGAAAACAACATCTCAGCCTTGAAATCTGGCAAATATGATATCTTAAATTTTAGCGGTCCCTGATAATTCCAACTTTGTTGGAGAGAAATATGTACTTCACTAAAAATTATAAAAGGCAGGGTATTGTTGCCCTGCCTTTTAGTTTGTTGGTCAAATGCATTTGGGATTATGAAATATTTATCGATATAACAAGACTCATAAACCCAGCACTATTTTGTCGCTGTAAATATGTAAAAAACTGCAGAAATTTCAATCAGTTTAATCCTCAGGCAGAATACAGGCCACGTCCGTACAGAAAAAAGTCTCTGCGATGGTCTGGTTGCCGTTCTCCGCTATGGCCAACACCTCGTACTTGTAAACTGAGTTAGGTGAGACGAATTCCTCCGGAAGCGTCACCTGATTATCATCGTCCTCGGCTTCGAGAAAAATGCTAAATTCCTTTTCGGTTTCTAGGTTCTCGACGATGACCTGATAGGCTTCAATTTCAATTTCATCTTCTTCTAGCTCTGAGCACTCCTCAGCAGCGTTATCCAACTTATTTTCAACGGCCTCCCAACTGATGACGACGGGGTCATCACTATCAACTATAGCTCCCTCGGCAGGCGAAAGCATTTCAGGTGCGCAAGGGAGGTCGTGTGACAGCATTGCCGAGCCTTTCAGCCATTTTCTCTCGACCGACCGACCTATAAACTTATATTTCCCCTCAGGGAAAAGGGCAAGGATTTCTAAGAGGCTCATATCTTCCCAATTTGGCTCATTGCTCTCTGAAAAAAGCTCTGTAAGGCCGAAATTTTTCAAATTCCCTTTGGCTTTAATGTCGAAGAGCAATCTCCAGTTGGGGTCTCTAATCTTTATCATATTCCAGGGGTCTCCATCAGTGAAAACTTGAATGCCTGTGTCTTCATCTGAAAAGTTCGTCTCGAAAATAATCTTCGCCTCCAATTCTCCCCACTCTCCCCAAGCTAAAACGTCTGGAACAGCAGCCCCCCAAACAAGGGCGAGCATCGGCGCCAGAAAAAATACAAACAACTGCAGGTGTTTCATCTTGTTGATTGATTTTTTAACCTTTGCTGATAACATAATTTCCTCCTTTGTTTGCGATTTGTCGGCACTCCATAAGATGGCGTACCTATGAAAAAAAGTATTTTATGCTGCTCTATCGGCTAAAAATTGAAGTCTATGATATGCGGGTCGTTTCTAAAACGCCTCTTTGGACTCAAATAGATATGGTGCATGGAATTTTCTAATAATCAAAAATCCAATCAACAGAATGCTTAGACCTCGCTTTTGAGTATAAGCAGCAAACATTATCAGAAGATTGCCCCAACATTATCATTTGGTAATGTTCGGATTTTTTTGAAACATATCAATAAGGGAATATAATTGCTTTAGAGACTAATCCAGAATGAGTTTAGCTTTGGCTAACTAATATTGGGTTTCATCTTGCCGTCAAAATAATACCTTCAAGTGAAGGTATATTGAAATAATCTGAAAATCGGCAATATTTATGATATGCTCTAAATCAGCCCTAAATTTGACGTATCTCCGGTTTCACATTTCTTGCCTTATGTCCTCAATCCACTTATCCTATTGAAATTAATATAAAATATTGGAAAGGGGGTGGAAAACGATAATAACAATATTAACAGCAAGTTACAATAGATTTTACAAATTTGCAAATTTATTGAGGACATAATAATCTTGGTATCTGCGCACCCCTTCTTATCTGATTCAGATACAAACCAGCGTATTAAAGGCTATCGAGCCAGGCCAGCGTTTCTTTTTTATGCTCCCAGTCAATCAAATCATCGATCTTGGGATCATGTTTGAGTGTCGATTGGCTATATTCGATAAATTTTTTCTGTACTTGTCGTTTTGTTTTTAAATCCATATGCAAATAAATCATGGTGGATTCACTATTTTCATGACCCAGGTGGTTTTTTACATCCGACACGGTCTTTCCGGATGCCAGCATATTGATGGCACAGGCGTGTCTGAAGCTGTGAACCGGATGTATCATTTTAAGCCGTTTTGGTTTCAAAGCTATCGAAAGATGTTTTTGGCACAGAAGATAAACTCCCTTGCGGGTTAATGCTCTGCCATGCTTGTTGATAAATAAGATATGTCGATAAATCGGTTCAGGATGAGGCCGGTATTGGGTAATGTAGCGTGTGATTAGATCGGTTGTTTTTTGACCTAGCTTGATCAAACGAAATTTATTTCCCTTTCCCAAAATGGATAAGGTTTTTTGAGCTGGGTTGAAATAATCAAGATTCAACGTAGCGACTTCACTGGCTCTGGCGCCTGAGTCAGCGAGCAGATGAAGGATGGTATAGTCTCTAAAACCCAGCGGTTTTTTAAGATCAACGGCTCCATAGGCGGCCAAGATTTCTTCGATATATAAAAAAGCGACGATCTTTTTTTGTGATTTTTTTTGCGGAATACTCAATATCATATCGGCAATCTTGCGGTGTTGCGGATAGATCAAGCGGATCATTTTCGCCAGTGATTTGATCACGGCTAAGCGCTGATTTCTGGTATTGGCCGCGTTGTTGCGATCAGACTCCAGATAATCAAGAAAAGCCAGGATAACATCCAGGCTAAGATGATCAATTGAAAGAGAGGCGACTTTAATTGAGTAGTACTTGGCAGCAAATGGCAAAAAAAGTGTCAAAGCCTCTCTGTAAGCCGTAATTGTACCTTGACTACTGCCTTTGATGCGAAAATGGTACAGGTTAAAAAATTGTTCAACGCAGCTGGTCAGTCTCATGGTTAATCCGGTTGTGTACGTACAAAATTAACAAGTCCCAGACGCTGATAGGCATCTAAGAATTTCAAATATTTGATGGTGTGTTTGTATTCACTATGGCCCATGTAGGCGGCCAGCACCGGCAAAGCATTCTGAGCGGACCTTCCGCGTTTTTTGACACTTTTTAGGGTGTTTACTGCAAATGAATGACGCAAACTGTGAGGGGTGGGGGAACTGATGTTTACATTGCCGATGATCTGTCTGGACTGCTCAAGTCCGATATCGCTGATGGCCCGATGAAAGACGGTTCGCACACGGTTGTCGTTTAATCCTCTTGCGGTAGAGTTTGCTAAAAGGTATTGGTTGTCAACATCTGCAAGCAAACACCGGCTTACGGCCAGATAGTTTTCAAGTTCTATGGCCACAGATTGCGGTAGCGGTATCAAGCGGTCTTTTTTGAACTTGGTCTTTTCAATGTAAATGGTTTTCTCGTCAAAGCGGTAATCGTTGAGCTTCA
>CALZJV010000652.1 GCA_945787595.1 uncultured Desulfobacterales bacterium
TGCTATCTTTGATTCGAAGGGTTTCTTGAGTCTTTTTCATGGTTAGCCTCCTTTGGTTTTAAATTTGGGTTAATTCACTATACACCAAAAGGCTGCTTAGGAAACCCTGCATAGTATCTATATATATGTAATAATTCCAGCGGCTTAAAGTTCAAGATACTCAAATGATATCTTGAAGCGAGCAATCGTCTTCAATTCGGCGTGAATGTCATTTAGCATCGACTGATCTGTCCCCAAAAATTTGATCACAACTCAAAATCCAACCATAAATGTCTGCCAAGATCCAAACTTATTAGATTTTCTGGTTCCTTGCAAAAAATGAGTGGATCGGTTGTGGGTTATCTGAACAAATACACAATATAATCAGATTGTTGGCAGGATTTGATATAGGCACAGCACCTAAAAAAGTGAACAGCTATAAAATGTTTATGTTTAAATTCGAAATCTACAATTTATAATGTCAATATGAATTCCAATCATAAATTAATAGTCATTGAAATTTTCAGGTGTAAAATTTAAAAATGAGCAGATAATGTACAATGCTGATGCCGACCACTACCCCAATCATCGCCAAGTTCATCTGCTGCACTTTATCGAGGCTCAACAGCAGTCCCAGTTTTTGAGTACCATATGCTGCTTCCATTGGTCGAGAAGGCCCCGCTTGTTCTCCAACACATAGTTATTGCCGCGCTTTTCAACTAAACTCTCTATCCACCTGCGGAGCCTTTCCAACTGTCCCGGTGTGCCGGGCAAGGACTGCACGCCAAGCAGATTCATAACGTCTTCTAAACTTAATCGAGTCAAAAGTGCCTCCTTCATCCTGCATAAATACTCCGGGACTATATTAACCCTTGAGTGCACTTTAAGGCGAGTATGAGAGATGAAATACAAACATAGTTTCTACCTAGGTTATGTTTTTGCTTTTTGCTCTCAACCGCTCCATTAATTCTTTAGCTTTCCTCACAGCTTCGAGTTCCTTTTCATCCGGCGGATCTACCCAGGGTTGCGTAACCCGCATCGTTATTTTGCCACTTAGAGGCGGCTGCGGGAATGCGCCTGGGTCATACAGGGAATATTCCCGGAAATCTACAGGCTTTTCTTGGTAGCATGACCAAACGGCGTTTCTGATTACATCTGAGTCTCCTTCAAATTGGAGATCTATTAATGAAAGCTGTTTACGGAAACGGTCTATTAATTCAAAAGGCAAATTATACAGGAATGGATGGGGTGCCGATGTCTCTCTTATTCGCTTTTTTTTATCAACACCATTCAAAATCAGGGATTTCAAAGCTTCTCCGGTTAAATGTCCCTCAGATTCTGGCCCACCGATAATCATATACCGAATATTTGGATTGGCAACGATGTTACACACCAGCTTCTCAAATCCTATATTTTCTGTTTGTACAGTTCCTGAGATCGCAGCCCCACTTTCAATACCCGCCCTCACAAGACTTTCAATCTCAGACGGTATTTTGTCAGCATCACAATTTAAGATTATCGCTACAGCGGCAGGTGAAAAATCATTTCCTCTAACATACCTTCCTTCCTCTGGCGGGTAATCTGGATGTGGGTCGACCTTTAACATTTTTGCCTCTCGTATTTTTAGAACATTATAAAAGAAGGGCGGCTCGATGATCAAGGCAAAACTAGTGGACGGTGCTCAAGGGGAATTTGTTGAAATCAAAATTCGGGCATCTTGATATACAATTTGGAAGCTAAAAAATTGTTAGGTTGGCAAATCAAACCCACAATAATAATCTATCCCTCCTTCCTTTTATCCAACCACAAGCCATTCATAGTAAACACAGGGAATTCATTTTTAGTTGTATCTTTGAAAGATGAGGCAGCTGTTCTGAGTGTTCAACCTGATTTAGAGGTAATCCGTAAGATAAGTGAGGAATTTGATTTAATTGGGTATTATATATTTTCTCAGCATACCAATATACCCGAAAGAGATGCGGGTACAAGAATGTTTGCACCTCGGTATGGGATCAATGAAGAATCTGCAACAGGAATGGCTGCAGGTCCGTTGGCATGTTATTTATATGATCAAATGGGCATCAATAAGGATGTTTTTCTGATTGAACAAGGGCATTTTATGAAGCCTTCGTCGCCAAGTGTCATTACTGTTAAACTAAATCTTGAAGATGGAAAAATTAATGGCTTGATTGCCGGAGGAAAAGGAAAAGTTATGAGGTCTCTGATTATATCGTTATAAATTAATTGCACTTAGGATATGGACACCATGGCTATTTTTTCCTCGGTTTAGTGCAACGTATATTTTGAGGATTGGTTGATGTAATCTCCAATATACTGTAAGTTTATTCCGGATTCAAAATGCCAGGGTTACTATACATAGACAATTTAAGACTAATTAATCCTGAAAAAAAGGGAGGAAATAAAATGAGTGATGCTTTTCAGGTTCACGTCAGTGACGCTCGAAAAAAAACTCGTTTGAATTTTTAACACTATTATCAATATAAAAATTGACAGAAGCATAGGCGAAGGCCGACTGACCTAAAACCCCCTCTATGGAAAATATCAAATTATCTAAGGAGAACTCTGAAAGGCATCCCAGGATCATCATGGTCTGGGACTTCCCTACCCGGCTGTTTCACTGGTTGTTGGTGATCTTTGTGATCATCTCTCTTGTAACCGGAAACATCGGTGGTAATGCCATGCAATACCATGAGTGGAGCGGCTTTACGATCCTTACCCTGCTCCTGTCCAGGATGGTTTGGGGATTTGTCGGCAGCCGAGAATCACGCTTTATGACGTTTATTCGGGGCCCGTCTTTAGTTATTCGCTATGCTACGACCCTTCTTCGCAGCGATTCGACGCATTACCTAGGTCATAATCCGCTCGGCGGGTGGTCGATAATCGCCATGCTCTTTGCCCTTTTGACCCAGGCCGGAACCGGATTATTCGCCAACGACGACATCGTCACCGAAGGCCCACTTTTTGACTGGGTAAGCAAGGCCACCAGCGATTGGCTTACCCGGATTCACAAACTGAACCAAGAGGTGATCATCGCACTCGTATCCATCCACGTCCTGGCAGTGCTCTTTTACTTCTTTTTCAAGCGTGAAAACTTGCTAAAACCGATGATTACCGGTGTCAAGCAGTGGAATGGAGTTGAACCTGAACCCGCAACCGGTCGCACCTGGATGGCAGCGGTGATTGCGGGGCTTGCTGCGCTTGCCGTCTATCTTCTTGTGCGATAGGGCTCAGGCTTAACAAAAGGCCGTGCAGCCAGTAATTTTACATATTGGCAGATCAGGCGGTTACTTGGTGCGGAACTGGCTGTGACAAGCCTTGCAGCTTTTGCCGACTTCTCCAAACTGGGTTTTGATGCTGATCAAATCGCCACTTTGGGCGGCGCTAACTAGTTGGGTGGCTTGGTTTTCAAATGTTTGGGCAACTTCTTTGAATTTGGCTTGCTGCATAAAAGCCGAAGATTTCAATGTGGTATCCCCGGTATCGGTTCCGGGCAACATAGAAGCCTCCCAGGGAAGACGTGACAGCGTCTCAACCAGCATGGCATTTTTTGCAAAAACCTCCTGATTATAAGGGATCTTT
>CALZJV010000653.1 GCA_945787595.1 uncultured Desulfobacterales bacterium
AAGAGACTGCTTTTCAACTCACCCCATTTGCGGTAGATCTCGTACTCGTATTTCTTGTTGACTTCGTCCCATCTCTTGGTTGCCAGATCCAGGTCATACTCGATGAAGTCGACTTTCAGATCCCAGAACGAGTCAACGCCCAGCGCCTTCTGAGCGTGCTTGGCCATTTCGACGCCTTCTTTTTCCCACACGGAGAATTTAATGTCCGTGTTAGCCGCAAAATAACGGCCCTCCAGCACGTATTTTTGTCCCTCCATGCTGAATAGCCAGTCCAGAAAGATCTTGCCGACAGCTTCATTGGGCGCACCTTTCAGCAAAGCCACTGCCTCCGGTACCAGGATCGTTTTTTCCGGCAGCAAATCACGCACCGGAAAGCCATCTTTGCGCGCCGCCATGGCGTTCATTTGCGGCTGCGCGATCCCGATGGGAACTTCGCCACGCGCCACGAGTTGGGTCGTATCCGTGCTGCCGGTCGAAAAGCGGGCCAACTGGGCTGCCAGTAATCTGAGATATCGCCAGGCTTCTTTTTCGCCAAATCCCTGCATCAGGATTTCAATGGCTTCATGCATGGTGCCGGAGGCGTATGGCAGGGTATGCACGATGTTCCCCCTGTAAATGGGGTTGAGCAGATCGTTCCATGTTTTGGGCGGCGGCAGCCTCAGCTTTTTCAAAACCTTCTCGTTATATAGATTGGAACGATCAGACCCTCTTGCTTTAAGACCTCATGGGCCGGAGCACCTGCGCCCAAAAAAATGTCGGCATCCGGTTTGCCGCCCCATGCTCTGACTTTGTCCAGGCAGACCGGCCACCCGCCCGGACGCACAAACGTGATATCCACGTCCTTACCATAGGTCTTTTTATAATACGCTTTAAACCCCTTTGTCAGACTGGCGGATAACTCCTTGTAGACGGGACCGACCCAGCCGATTTTATCTGCGGCCTGCGCTTGCTCTGCACAAAATGGCATGAGCAGAAGCCCCATTGAAAAGACAGTGAAGATTGTTGCGGTGAAAATTCTCTTTCTCATTTTGACCTCCTTTGCTGTGACATGGGTACATTTGAAAAAATAGCCATTTCTAAATGGACACCTAGTTAGTGCCCATCCACAAATCTGTTAAAATCAGTTGGGCACTTGATGGTGTTTCCAATCCAGAAATGCGGATTTTTGTCCAAGGTCAAGGAAATCAAGCGTTTGTGCGGAGACGTAGCTGGCTACGTCGCACAAACAAACGCGTGCTGAGTCAAGAAAGAAATGATTCAATATTCAATTTCGGCTTGTCCGGGTTAGGTATTGGTTCTAATAACCTGGCTTTAAAAGGGTCAGATTTTTTTCGAGAGCAAGGCGGGTGGTGGAGGGAAAATAACGCAGCGCACCGGTTGTGGCTGGAAGCCACTCCCACATTTCTTAAGTCCACGTGGGAGCGGCTCCCCGCCGCGATGTTGTTCAAAGGATAGCCTGAGCATAAATAATAGAATAAAATGTAAAATCCCGCTCTTAATAAGTTAAGAGCGGGAAGATGAGAGTTTTCAATCGAATTCTAGTACCAGCAGCCGCCGCCCTGGCCGCGGAATCCTCGGCCCATGCCCTGGCTTCCAAACCCCCGGCCCATGCCCTGGCCGTCGAACCCGCGTCCCATACCACGGCCGCCTCTTCGGTAGCCCCTGCCGGCAAAAAATTCCGGATTTTCCTTTTGCATCTTAATGCGGTGATCAATCCGTTTTTGATCCAGCTGGGCAGTCAGATCAGACATTTCCGCCTGCAGGCCGGCAGCCTTCTGAGCATCCGGGTCCTCTTTTGCCAGTTCACTTCTGAGTTCGAGCTCTTTCTGATAAAGGTTCTCTCGCAGATTACGGGTTTCCTCAAAAAAAGCCTGGCGCTCCTTGTCCAACCGGGTAATCTGTTCGTCGCTCAGATTACCCTGGTAACCTGAAGGGGCAACGCCTCTTTGACCCCAACCGGAACCCTGGCCCTGGCAATTACCGCCACCGCCTCTGCCCCAACCTGCAAAAGAAGTGGCCGCAAATCCAACGATACCTGCGATTGCCAATACTGCAACAGTCTTAGCGAAATTGTTCATTTTCATTTTTTACCTCCGTTTTAGTATTTGGGTTAGCCAAAAATGTAGAATATCCAGCCGTCATCTTGTTGTCTTTCTGTATGAGCAAAGGGTGTGCCAAGCAGTGACCAGATGAAATATTATTATATAACTTATTGAATTTTCGAATTTATTTAATATTGCCCCACAGTTCGTTGACAAAACTTATTTCAGAGGCATATTTAGCAAGTGGATACCAAGTATCCATGTTAGATTCGCGGATCGGGTAATAAGTATCCAGCAAATCGGTTGGCCAGTTGATTCGTTTGCCGTTAAATATTGAAGAAATCAGGCGGTTTGGTTTAGAAATTATTTTTTTGTATTTTGTGGCAAAAAATTATATGGGGCTATATTTACTATCTTCAAGCGAAGGTCGTTACCAGCAGATCAATTTTAATAAGAACTATCATAAAAATGACGGAGCGAAGCGACATCCATAAATATTCAATCGTCAATCTTCAATATTCATTTCCGGCTTATCCGGGTTAGCGATTACCGGCTAACGGGCAACGGGCAAACTGGCTAACCGGAGAATGGTATCTTTCTTGCTATATATCCCTATTATGTTTGCCAAAATCAAAAACACAAACATCTGGACGGGTATACCGCCCTGGGTATTGATCGGTGCGGTGGCTGTACTGCTGCCGATATTCACCTTTATGACCATTGAGGATATCAATCGTCAGAAAAAAAAGAGCATCCATTTATTGTTGGAAAAAGGTGCCGCCTTAATCAGGTCTTTTGAAGCCGGTACCCGTACGGGAATGATGGCTATGCACCGGGGCGGTTTTCAGCTTCAGCGGCTTTTGACCGAGATGGCCAGGCAGCCGGATATCATTTATCTTTTTGTGGCAGACAGCAGCGGGGAGATCCTGGCCCACAACGACCTTGAAAAGGTCGGGACACAGGTTGAAAAGAATTTGGACCCGGCTGGAATTGTACAAAGCGATAATCTCCAATGGCGCCAGGTGACAGGACCGGATGGTGGCCGGGTATTTGAAGTATTTCGAAAATTTAGCCCCACAAGACGGCCCATGGGCAGGATGCACGGCCCCATGATGATGGGTCGCGGATTTCAGCAACAACAAAACCAAAGAAGGGTATGGCCCAGGCCTTTGGACGAACCCGCCAGGGCAATATTCGTGGGCCTTGACATGACCCCCATTTTAGAAGCCCAGGATACCGATATCCGGCATGCGGTCATCATGGGGGTGGTTCTGCTGCTGGTGGGATTTACCGGCTTCATGCTCATTTTTTTAGTTCAAAGCAATCGCGCCGCCAAAGCTTCCCTGACGCGAATCAAGGCCTTTTCCGACAATGTCGTGGAAAACATGCCCATCGGGTTAATCGCCCTCGACGATCATCATAGAATCGCGGCTTGCAACCATATCGCCGAAAGCGTGCTGCAGCTTTCTGTTCCAAATATGATGGGAAAGAATGCCGATCAAATGCTGCCAGCCCGGCTTTGGGAAGTTGTGCAACGTTTCGATGAACTGGATCATGTCATCGAGGAAGAAATCGACTGCACCATCGCCGATGGCAACGTCGTACCGCTTGAGATCGGTGCCAGTATCCTGCAGGATGCGAATGGTGTGATATTAGGATACATTCTGCTGTTTAAAGATCTAACGGAAGTGCGATCACTGCGCAGAGAAATTGCCAGAAACCAGCGCCTGGCGTCCGTCGGCAGACTGGCCGCCGGTGTGGCCCATGAAATCCGCAACCCCTTAAGTTCGATTAAAGGGTTTGCCACTTATTTTAAAGAACGCTATCCAGATGCCCCCCAGGATCAGAAGACAGCTAATATCATGATCGCCGAAGTCGATCGCTTAAACCGGGTTGTGGGTCAACTCCTGGAGTTTGCCAGGCCGGTGGAGGTATCGCCCAAGTCGACATTGCTCAAGGACCTTGTAGATAATTCCGTCAGATTGATTGAACAAAAGGCCAAAGAAAAGCAAATTGCTGTAAAAATGCTTAATTCCGCAAAAGTAGATGAAGCAGTGATTGATCCGGATCGCATCAACCAGGTGCTGTTAAACTTATACCTGAATGCCATCGAATCCATGCAACCGGGTGGAGAACTTGGTGTCGAACTTTTGGCCGGCGAAGAAGACCACCGTATTGAAATTAGGGTTTCCGATACCGGTTGCGGCATCCCCGGGGAACATTTATCCAGGATATTCGATCCCTATTTCACCACCAAATCAACCGGAACGGGTTTGGGGTTGGCGATTGCGCACAATATCACGGAAGCTATGGGCGGCAAGATGAACATTTCAAGCAGACCGGGAAAAGGAACGACTATTTGTTTAACAATACCAGTTTCAGGCAACTCTTGAGGGCAAATCGAGGTTTGCAATGCCCAACCCGGACGAGCGGGAATTGAACATTGAATGGGTTTCAGGTGTCAGCCCAGCCGCCGGCCAAAAAAAACGGCCGGTCTAATCGAAAAAGAAACTCTAAAAAAACGAATAACGAATAACGAGTGACGAATGACGAATTAAGGAATTCTTTCTATTTTATTATTTAAAAGAGCAGAGCGAAGCGACATCCACAATTCGTCAATCGTAAATCGTCATTCACACGAGGAAGCCGAGTCGCAAGATCCTGAACACTGACACCCGAAACCTGACGTTCCTTACAACATATTGCCAGAAAAATGCCTCTAAGGACCTAATTCAAGAAAGTAACAGCCTATGAGAGATAAGAATACAATTCTGGTTGTCGATGATGACAATGCCCATCGCATTATGCTGCGCACACTCATCGGAGGATGGGGATATGAAGTGTCGGAGGCCGATGACGGTGCCGCCGCAATCGATCAGGTCAAAGAGCAATCCTACGATCTGGTGCTAATGGATGTTCGCATGGTCCAGGTCTCAGGACTGGAGGCGCTGGCGCAGATCAAATTATATAACCCGGCCATACCGGTGATCATCATGACGGCCTATTCATCGGTGGACACGGCCGTCAAAGCTTTAAAGCAGGGCGCACACGATTACCTGACCAAACCCCTCGACTTCGACAAGCTGAGAATAACCATTGAAAGAGCCATGGAACATACCCGGCTCAAGGAGGAAAACCGCCTGCTCAAAGAAAGCCTGGGGAAACATTTTGACCGTCAGAATATCATCGGCCACAGTCCGGCCATGATAAATCTCCTGGAAACCGTAGCCCAGGTAGCCCCATCTGAGGCCACCGTTTTAATCGCCGGCGAATCCGGCACCGGCAAAGAACTCATTGCCGGCGCTATCCATTACAACAGTTCCAGAAAAGACGGCCCCTTCGTTAAACTCAATTGTGCGGCCATCACCGAAACGCTGCTGGAATCCGAACTTTTCGGCCATGAAAAAGGTGCCTTTACCGGAGCGGATCGCAGAAAAGAAGGACGATTTTATCAGGCCCATGACGGCAGCCTGTTCTTAGATGAAGTCAGCGAAATGTCTCTGATTATGCAGGTTAAATTATTGCGGGTCCTGCAGGAAAGAGAGTTTTCCCGCGTTGGTGGAGAAAAAACCATCCAGGTGGATGTCAGGGTCATTGCCGCCACCAACAAAAATTTAAGCGATTTGATCACCAAAGGGCAGTTCCGGGAAGACCTGTTTTACCGGCTCAACGTTGTCGATATGCAAATTCCTCCTCTGCGTAAACGACAGGAAGATATCCCTCTGCTCGCGCAGCATTTTCTGGAAATGTTTGCCGCTAAAAATCACAAGATAATTAAAGGCTTCACGCCCCAGGCGATGGATCTCCTGATCCGGCACGACTGGCCGGGAAATGTCAGAGAACTCATGAATGCAGTCGAAAGGACCGTGGTGTTGTCGCGATCGGATTACCTTTCTGAAAAAGATTTTCCCATGTTCGCCGGTACAGTCTTAGATGACGGAAGATCATTGGGTACATCAATAATCGACATAAAGGGCGATGAATCCCTGGTCGAGGTGGAAAAAGTGACCATATTAAAAACCCTGGAAGCGGTCGGTGGAAACAAGAGCGAAGCGGCACGTCGACTTGGGATTACCCGTAAAACGCTGCACAAAAAGCTTAAGGCCTATGGGGTGATGAAGTGAGACAGATGTCAGAGGTCAGAAGACAGAGGTCAGATGACGGAGGTCAGAAGTCAGAGGACAGAGGTAAGAGGCAGGGCCTTCGGCCGATAGAGGTCGGAGGTTAGAGGTTTGAGGCAACGGATTATTTTGCCACCCCCAATTTTCAATCTTCGATCTTCAATTCCGGCTTGTCCGGGTTGGGTTTAAGGACGTGTGTTGATCTTTGGATGCAGCTTGGACGCTTTCAGCTTTGAGCCTTGAGCATTCAACTCTTTTTGCGTTTCACTTATCGCTTTTCACATTCTTTTCGCCTCTAACCTAAAGCGAAGCTATCCTCGAGCGCAGAGACCTAGCAACAAAACAAAGCAATATCTTGCAGTACTTTGTACGCTATGCTCTCTGCGCCATGCCCCATGCTAAATCATTCCGAATTCAATATCTCTCTGTTGTCCGTCATCTGCCCTCTGCCTTCCGTCATCTGACCTCTGTCATCCGTCCTCCGTCATCTGTCCTCTGACATCCGCCATCTGTCTTCTGCCATCCGTCCTCTGTCATCCGTCCTCTGTCATCCGTCCTCTGTCATCCGTCATCTGTCTTCCGTCATCTGTCTTCCGTCATCCGTCATCTGTCCTCTGTCATCTATCCTCTGTCATTTGTCCTTTGACAACTGCATCTGAGACATTATTATATGCAAAAAAATCCAAATATCACCGCGGCTGAAAGCCGCTCCCACAAGATTAATTGAGTCTGGAATTAAAAAATGAACGACAATAGTGCACATATAATTCGATGCCCAAAATGCGAGGCTGCCAACAGAATTCCGGCCAATCGAATCGGTATGGCCGCCAAATGCGGAAAATGTCACGCAGAGCTGCCAACAGATCCAGCTGCTGCAGAGCCTGAGGCCAGCTACAAGATTCGCTGCACCGAATGCGGCGCAAAAAACAGAGTTCCCGGCGGAAAATTAAATGCCGGTGCTAAATGCGGCAAATGTGGCTCGACATTAAAAACAGAGGAGTTGTTCACCCCGCAACCGATAATGATCAATGACGGCAACTTCGAAAACATGGTATTAAAGTCTCCTTTGCCCGTGCTGATGTGGGCTTGGGCCCCCTGGTGACCGAGTTGCGGTGCCGTGGCACCGATTATCGACCAGTTTGGGGTCGAATCAAAAGGAAATGTCCGAGTCGGAAAACTGAACGTAGATGCAAGCCCAATGCTGGCGTCTAAATTCAGCATTTTAAGCGTTCCGTTTATTTTTATTTTTGATAATGGCCAAATGAAAGAGAGTGGTCCGGGCGGATTGCAGAAACATGAACTAATGATGAAAATGGCTCCCTATCTATAACAAGGTTTCACCCGTTTCCGGTTTGCCGGTTTGCCCGTTCAGAATAGATATTTAATTGGTGGCCAGAAAAGTCATCCAGCTAACGGGCAAACGGCTGACCGGCCGACCAAATTACAACCAATGGATTCAGAAAAAAAATGCAATCAGCTAGCGGAAAAAATTCGAAAAATTCTGGGCGGCGGTATCACCCTGGGAAGCGATGTGGTCCACTACATCGACTCCACCTTTTCCTATCCCACCACTGCTGAACTTGAAACTATTTTACAGGACGATTCCAACTGCGAAAAGGATCCATTGATGGAGTTGCTCCTATACCCGGATGAATCCATCCAGCTTCAACTGGAGGCGTTGCTGGAACGTCTGCAATTTTCAGCTGCAGAGGAACAATTCGTGCCGCACTATCTTTTTCGGGAGCCGATACCGGTGAGAATCCGCTTTCCGGACGACAGGCAATCTTTGAGCCTTATCGTAACTGAAGATATCGCCTGCCAGCTTATCACGCGGCTCCACATTTCCAAACACCTGGACGGAAAACTGCTGGAAGTTATCAACAAGAATGCTGACGCGGAGGCCAGGGACGGCTATAAGGTCAAAATAAGAAACTCAAGATTCTCGGCCAGAATAAGATACAGTTTCTATGCGATTTTTTTGAAAAGCTGGAGTCTCCGAATCACGATTTTAACATCTGTTTAGACTTTGCGCTGTCATGGTTAGATGAACTTGCGGAAGACCAGGATCTGTACCAGGCGCTGATGGCCAAAAAGCGGTTTTATCTGCGCAGTCTGCAAAAAGCCAAAAAATTAGAAACTCAACTTCAAAAAAACAATCTGGAAACCCTACTTTCCCAGGGAAAACGGGTAATATTGGCAGATAAAGCGGATGCCCGAAAAAAAATGCAGATCATCGACCGGATCAGCCGGGCAGTATTTGGAAAAACGGAATATTCTGAGCCGTTTCACAGTGGAGAAGAGCATATCGAACTTAGCGTTAACCAGAATGCTGAGGACATCATCAGAATTCTTTCATGACCCCGGTTAGGCTAGATACCCTGCAAATTGGCTTTCAGGCCAAGCGCCATCCCAATAGCTTAAATCGTTTTATTCTCACTGCTTTCCTGTATCTCCGTGACACAACACTGGCACGGTAAGACAAAGTTATTGAGATGACGTTCCAGAACCTTCCAATCCTCAACCCAGGAATCCCTGAATGGTTATCACAAAAGCAATCAATCAAATTGAGTCCCATTAGAAAATACGGGGAACCTTGACAAAACGGTCTTAGTTAGTTACATTGACTACATGTGAAGATGACCACAAGAATTACATAAAGAGGTTTATCATGCAATCAGCGAGTGTCGGTATTCGAGATGCAAAAATCCACCTGAGCAAATATCTCAAAATGGTGCAGCAAGGCACCGAAGTCATTATTACGGATCGTGGGCGGCCTGTGGGCAAGATCATTCCCATTCACACAAGGGATTTGCCCTTGAAGGAACGAATCAAACGCATGGAGGATCTGGGCCAAATTGAACCTGTTTCCGGGGAGGGCTTAAAAAAAATTCCGCCGCCGATTCCTGTCATGGATGGTGCTGCTCATAAATTCCTCCAGGAGGATAGAAATAATGGATAAACGTGTGCAGGTAATCTACTGGGAATCTTCCGCAGTACTATCTGCACTTTTTACCGATACGCATAGTAAGACTGCAAAAAAGTGGTCAGCCGCAGAAGGTGTTCATTTTATTTCAACATTGACATTTGCTGAAGTCACTGCTGTAATTTCCCGGATGCAAAGAGAACGCATAGTGACCGATACGTTATCCCAGGCCGCCTTCGAGGTATTGGACAATGGACCCTGGCGCCGGATTTCAAGCCTACCTGATTGGAAAATGATCAGATTCCTGTCTGCTAAATGGCCACTGCGCGGCGCGGATCTGTGGCATCTTGCCGCGGCCAAAAGTTTACTCCGGGAATTCCCCGAGCTTTTTTTGCTCAGCTTCGATAATCGACTTAAAAGTGCGGCGGAGGGAGAGGCTCTGGGTGGGCCTTAATTACTAACTATCTTATTTAATACAAAATATTATGAAATTTACCGGAATTCTATTGATGGAATTTAAGGCCTATTAGGCTTGCCGAAATCCTGAATTGGAGGACACCTGTTGAAAAAAACCAAAACGCCAACAAGCCAAATATTAGTTAACGGTTTGATCCTTATCTTTATTTCTTTCATCGCCGTCAATTTTTCCTATGCAGCCGAAACGGAACTTACGCTGGAACAAATCCTGGATCGAGTTGAAAAAAACTATACCGGCCAGAGTTTTCAAGCGGGATTCATTCAGGAGTCCACCATT
>CALZJV010000654.1 GCA_945787595.1 uncultured Desulfobacterales bacterium
GGCCCATTTGAGGATGCTGGTGAGTAGCCCGCCAGTCCGGCCAATCCAATTTGTTTAACCACAGAAGCGACTTCTCGCGCTCTTCGAAGAAATTATGTAAGGACTGGCTTAAACTCCTCTGGTTGTATTTGCGTTGAACCACCCACCCTTCGGGATCAATAGGTGGCCATGGTTCTTCGGGATTGTCGAGGACGAGCTCGAGACGCTTTCTGAAATCTTCTCTTTCTTCATCATAGAGATGATTGATAACCTCCAAGATGGACCACCTGTCCTTGTCGGGTTTCCAGTGGGCCTGTTCATCAGAGACGCTTTGAAACAGGTACTTGAACACACTGCTGTTGACACGCAAATGCTCTTTTATCTTTTGATGTTTCATTTTTAGCCTCTATATGCGATAAGCAATCGAATATATTAACCGCAGACCCACGCAGACTATACGCAGACGATAATTTATTTTTGCCTCAGTAAGCCTGCCGGGCAAAGCCTGGTCGCGGAGGCATATTTCTGCGTTCGTCTGCGTCTGTCGACGGCTAATCAGGACATAATATTATATTCAGTCTTCTGCATAATAGCCATATTCCTTGGCATTGACGTTGTTTCGCTTTTCCCAATGGATGGTCGACGAAGGTGTGGGACCATAGTTATGGCCGGGCCAGATGATGGTATCATCCGGCAGTTTCATCAGGCGTCGGATGGATTTTCCCAACGTCGGGCGATGACCTCCGGGGAGATCGGTTCGTCCGCTGTCCCCGACAAATAGGGTGTCGCCCGAAAAAAGATTCCCTTACCGGCGCCGGGATCGATCACTAGTGCCTTGCGGGTGCTTTGACAGCCGACCACGTAGCAGAAATTCTCCATGTATCCGATTTCGAGCTGTTTGATGATGATCATTTTCCTCCTTTGCATCCCAAATAAGAGATACTTGCTGTGTTCCAGCAGGATAATGAATTATATTAATAAGATGAGCATCAGATACGAAAATTCAAGATATGGGCTTGAAATGTACGGGCAAATGCCGTACAATATAGCATAAAGTTTTTGAAGGAGATTTGATCATGTTAGTGGAGAAATCACATAACGCTGACGCAACCCGCCGGCGTAAAACGAGTCGCCTGGAAGCGCGAATCAGCGCCGAGGAAAAAGAATTGCTAAAACGGGCCGCTAATCTACTGGGTTGCTCGCTGACGGAATTCGTTGTGCGCAGCGCACAGGAAGCGGCGAGAAAAACGGTAAAGGAGCATCAAATGATTTCGCTGACGGCTCGTGATTCGGAGGCCTTCGTCAAGGCGCTTTTGAAACCCCCGGCGCCGAGCAAAAATTTAAAGCGTGCAGCAGCGCGCTACAAGAAAGTTATGGAGGAATAAGTGGCCGAAAAAGGCGTCGCTGATCCTCAGTCTTATAAGATAGAACCACTTGGTAAAAAGCACGATCGGGTGGTTTTTTCTTGTGGAATTGATGCATTAGACACGTATCTCAAAAAAAGAGCCTCACAGGAGACAAAAAAGAAGATTGCTACGACGTTTGTGATGGTCGAAAGCCAGACCAGTGCAGTTATTGGGTATTACACACTATCGGCAACCAGTATCCTGCTTGCTGACCTACCGGATGAAACGGCAAGGAAACTTCCCAAATACCCAAATGTGCCTGCTACCCTTCTCGGCAGACTGGCAATCGATAGCCGCTATCAGGCAAGAGGCTATGGCGAACTATTGATCATAGACGCCCTGCGCCGAGCTTTACAGGCGACAACAGAGGTCGCCTCATACGCTGTTGTTGTTGACGCGATCAATGAACGTGCGCGGTCTTTTTATGAGCATTATGAATTTTGTGCTTTTCCCGACCGGAAGCTGCGCCTGTTCCTGCCGATGAAGACAATGGCGGAGTTGTTTTCCTGATTTTGAGGCCCCATCGGAATAAATTAGGGGTCTTCGTTTGAGTCGTATGAAAATCAAATCTGCTCTTGACTCTTGATCGCTATGCCAGCCCTTTCCTGATCTTAATGGCTACAATTTGATCTACGAAAGAAGAACCGGAAACCCATTTATCAATTTCACCACCGGGAAACGCCAGCGCCCATTGATACAGCATTTCCAATTTTTTTTGATCACCCTTTAAAAGAGGCTGCTCCGTTTTGACCGAATCGAGACCTTCAATGACCATTCGTGCAATCGTGGTATAATAAATGTCAAAAACTTCGTTTAATCTTTGGCCTTTCTCCATTGCTTCCTGGTATAACTGCATGGAGTTGACCTTTAAAACCCGTGTTCTAGGGTAAAAAGAACACATGAAGTTCCAGTCTTCGCCCCCAATCTCCCTCTCGCCGCCGGTTCGAAAATCAGATCGCAAAATTACCGCCGGGATATCCAGAAACTTGGCCAGCATGAATTCAACCACCACACCGGCATCCAATTCGGTACCGTCGAAATTAAACAATCCCAGATCGCTTTCAATGAGTTTGGCGATATCCTTGTTGCGGATGGCAAGGGCGGTGGTCTGGTGTTGTTCCACGTTCTGAGGCAGGCAGCAACGGTATTTGTTACCGGAACACTTTTCAATATACTCCGCCAGAAGCGCGTTTCCGGACAGATCTTTATGATTAAATAAACTTCCACCAAAGTAAATAGTAAATTGATGATTCATGGTTTCACGTTAATCCTTTCACCGAAAATTACTTTATACAATTAGGAGCTATCGAATTAAGGGGTTTTTTGCTGGGAAGCTGGAAAGCCAGAAGGCTTGGAGGCCAGAAAAAAATGCAATCATCCCTGCTTTCTGGCTTTCCAGTTATAATTACTTATACCGTTAGGTAGTAACCAGCACTTCATAACCCTTGAACCTTTGAACCCTGAACTTTGAACCGATCACACTGCCTCAAAGTACTCCAGCTTGACATTCGGCGCCACTGTTTGGAGAAGAAGCCCACAAACAGCGCGTTGACTGATGGAAGTCGGTTTTTCTACCAGGACTGCCCGGCTGATAATATGTTGCGATCCTGGCTGATCCATGGTCATGCTGATGATCGCTGTATGCAGCGCTGAGAGGCTTGGATTGAAGGCCGCGTTCTCGGCATAACGGCCTGCATACATCTTGCCGTCGACTGTCTTAATTGCACAGCCGGCGAAATTTTGGGAATAGGGTGCATAAGATTTTCTAGTGGCTGCCTCGGCTTCCAGCACGAATGGATCATTTGAAAATGACTTCAAATTGAGGTTCGCCAGTTGTGCGGGAGACGCCATCAAGCCGGTCGCTGTTCCGAGTTCATGGGGTCCGAAGGCTGCCGGTAAAAGATCCGATAAGTTATACTGCGTCGATTCCCTGCCGATTTGATTCGATAGAATGACTTCCAGATTTTGGCACCCCTCCAGCTCGAAAAGAAACTGTCGGCAGTGCCCGCAGGGTGAGGCGGTAACTGCAAGGCTGTCGATTTGCCTTGCTCCCTGCAGCCAGGCATTTATAATCGCCGATTGCTCGGCGTGGATGGTTTGCGTCAAAGCCTGCGCCGGAAATTCGATATTTGCCCCTAAAAAAAGAGCAATTTCACCGGCATTGTTCGACATCCTGGCTTTTGCTACAGCACCAACCTGAAAGTTTGAAATTGGTGTCGTGCAATACAGTTTGGCCATGGGGAGCAAACGCAGCATAAGATCCTCGGTGGAGATCTTTAAAGTTTCCCTAACGGCAAGGCAGTGCTGGGGTGCAAGCACACCGCCGGTTTTCGACATGGTTTTCAGGTATCCCCTCACTGGCGGAGGAAATGCCTCCAAAAATTGTTTAAACTGGGGACCTATTCTACTCTCTAGCATTTAATCTCCGATTTGTCTAATTTACCGCCCTCTCGCTTCGCTCGTTCGACAGACGCAGACGGTCATCAATCGCTGCGCAATACAATCAATAAGCCTGGTTGTGGTTTATGCAGTTTCACCGCCCGCTGCGCTCGAGACGCAGAGGGCGCAGAGTTGATTTGCCTTTACAATTCCTCGACCCCGTCCCTGGTAATTCTGGCATATAGAAGCTTGGGTGGATCAATTCTATTCGAATTAAAGGAGTATGCAGTTAGAATTTTTTTTC
>CALZJV010000655.1 GCA_945787595.1 uncultured Desulfobacterales bacterium
AAAAGAGGTCGATATGTGGCGCAAGCGGGATCCTATTCTGCGGTTTCAAAAATACCTGGTAGATAAAGGGCTTTTGTCGGAAGACAAAATTGCCGGCATTGAATCCGAAGTGCTGGAAGAAATTCAGGCGGCAATAGATGGGGCCGAGGAACAAATGAAAGCGCTCGGTGATCCTATCGACATGTTCGAGCATGCCTATGCCCAAATGCCGGTCTATCTGAAAGAACAAAAAGAAGCATTCGCCACAGAGATTGCCGAGACGAGGGAGGAGAAGAGCAGTGGCTAAGATGACGATGGTTCAGGCACTTAATCTGGCCTTGCAGCAGGAAATGGAAAAAGATGACGGTGTTATCGTCTTAGGGGAAGATGTCGGTGTGGATGGCGGTGTTTTTCGTGTTACCGACGGTCTCATCGATCGGTTTGGTGAGAAGCGGGTGTTAGATACCCCCCTGGCGGAAAACGGTATTGTCGGAATGTCCATCGGAATGGCGATCTATGGCCTTAAGCCGGTTTGTGAAATTCAATTTTCCGGTTTTAGTTATCAAAATTTTCACCAGATCGAAAACCATGCCTCCCGGCTGCGTTGGCGATCTCGCGGGCGATATCATGTTCCCATGGTATTGCGAACGCCGTACGGCGGCGGTGTGCGGGCATTGGAGCACCATTCCGAGAGCCGCGAAGCATACTGGGCGCATACACCCGGCATTAAAACGGTAATCCCCTCAGGACCCCGCAATGCCAGGGGATTACTGGTCAGTGCCATGCGCGACCCGGATCCGGTGATTTTTTATGAATCCAAGGCACTTTACAGGGCTTTTCGTGAGGAAGTACCCGAAAAAGAAGAGATTGTGCCCATCGGTAAACCTCAAATCGTGCGGCAGGGTAAGGATCTTACCATGATTTCTTATGGCGCCATGATGCGCCCGACATTAGCCGTCGCCGCGGGGCTCAAAGATAAAGACGGCGTGGAAGCCGAGGTCATTGATTTGTTGACGATTTCACCGCTGGATGATGAAATCTTCGTAAAATCGGTAATAAAAACCGGCCGGGCGCTGATTATTCATGAAGCACCCCGAAGCTTCGGCCCCGGAGCCGAGATCACCAGTCGTTTAATGGAGAAGGCCTTTTACTATCTTGAAGTTCCCATAGAGCGCGTGGCCGGATACGATATCATCATCCCGATGTTCAGCAGGGAAAAAGCCTATTTGCCGAATGAACAGCGCATTCTCCGCGCAGCAAGAAAAGCGCTGAACCATTGAAAATTGTCGATTGAAGATTTGAGGATGTCGCTTCGCTCAGTCGATTGTATATGATGTTGTATTTACAATTTAAACTGGAAATTTCGCGTATTGGGTGGTTTTACATTTTATTTCCTATTCAGACTGATAACTGTTTAAAAACAGATGATTCTAAATAGCTTCGCCAAAATTCGTTACAACGAGAATTTAATAAATGATAGCATTCCTTAATTCTTCAATATTCGATCTTCAATCTTCAATAATAAAAAGGAGGCGCAATGGTCAGGTCGTTTAAACTGCCGGATCTGGGGGAAGGTATTCATGAGGGTGAGGTGCTTGCCGTGCCGGTCGATGTCGGACAGGAAGTAAAAGAGGGAGATCTCATTTTAGAAGTCGAAACGGATAAAGCCGCAGTAGAGATACCATCTCCTTATACCGGCAGCATTCAGGAAATATTTGTAAAACCGGGAGATATTGTCAACGTTGGTGATGTGATGATGACCTTCTCCAACGGGGATGACGCCAAGGCGGCCGGAGAGGAAAAGCCAATCGAGAAACCGGCTACCCAAGCCGAGACTGTTGTTGCGGCCACCCGGGTGGCATCCACGCCTAAAGAAGGGCCCGTACCGGCATCACCGGCAACCCGACGTCTGGCACGGGAACACGGCGTTGATCTTCATTTGGTCACCCCAACCGGACCAGCCGGTCTGGTAACCGCCCAGGATGTTCGCCAATATGCCGAAAACGGCAAGGTGGGCAAAGAAGTCCCGGCTACATCTCCGGCTGTGACCGATGAGGCCCGGACTTCGCCGATTTCAGAACCTCCATTACCTGATTTTAACAAATGGGGATCGGTGGAGCGCATACCGTTCCGCTCCATTCGCAGGGCTACCGGCAAACAGATGACCCTGGCTTGGTCTCTGATCCCCCATGTCAACAGCCAGGATGTAATTGACATTAGCAAGTTGGAGGTCTTCCGGCAAAAGCACAAAAGAGAAATTGAATCCGCCGGTGGGAAGTTAACCATGACGGTGTTCGCATTAAAAGCGATAGCCACTGCCCTGAAAACCTATCCCCATTTTAATGCGACCCTGGATACGGCAAATGCAGAAATTATCATCAAGCAGTACTATAATATCGGTGTAGCGGTTAATACGGACAGGGGTCTGATCGTCCCGGTGGTCCGGGATGTTGACCGTAAGAGTATCAAGGAGCTTTCCGTCGAGTTGAACGATCTGGTTCAAAGAACCCGTGCCCGCAAAACAACACTGGAAGAAATGCAGGGCGGCACATTTACGATCACGAACGCCGGAGCCATGGGCGGCGGATTTTTTGCACCGATAATCAATTACCCCGAGGTTGCCATACTAGGGGTGGGACAAGCGCGCATGCAACCGGTTGTCAGGGATAAGGGTAAGGGCGATTTTCAGATCGTTCCCCGGTTGATGATGCCGATTGTCCTTTGCATTGACCACCGTGTGCTGGACGGGGCCGATGCCATTAAGTTCCTGCGAGTCATCATAGATGCACTTGAAGACCCGGACGAGCTGTTGATGAGTATGGTATAGAAGAAAAAATTCGAAATTCGAAACAATATTGAAAAACCAGATTTCAAATAACAAATACCAAACAAATCACAATGACCGAAATTCAAAATTCCAAACAATTGACGTTTGATCCTATTTGAGATTTGGATATTGTAATTTGGAATTTATTTTTAATTTGGTGCTTGTAATTTGTTATTTCCGGTTTATCCGGACCAGGGATTTCGAGCTTCGAATTTTTGCTTTCTTAGAGTTCATGATAGCTCGATTTGCATAAAAGTAAGTTTGAAATTGATTGATATCGGAGGGCACCAAATTATGGTTATGGGAGAATTAACACAGGAAGCTGAGGTTGTGGTGATCGGCAGCGGACCGGGGGGATATGCGGCTGCATTCAGAGCGGCGGATTTAGGCCTGGACGTCACCATGGTTGATCCGGCAGCCCGGCCCGGCGGTGTCTGCCTCTATAAAGGATGTATTCCTTCCAAAACATTTCTTTATCTTACGGAACTGATTCACGATGCAGCCAAAGCAGAAACCATGGGAATCTCTTTCGGCAAACCCCGAATTGATCTGGCAGCTCTCAGGACATGGAAGGGTAAAGTCATTGATCAAATGGCCAACGGTCTGGTCAGCTTGAACAACCGTCGGGGAATTCAGCTGTTAAAGGGAAGGGCGGAGTTTGAAAGCTCCGACACGGTTCGAGTTTATGATTCCGAGGTCAGTCACATAAAATTCGGGCATGCCGTTATCGCTACGGGCTCGCAACCGATGGGGAGCCGGGTCAGTCTGGTGGAGCTTGAAGATAGATTATTGGCGGGAGTTGACCAGGATCTGGTGCAACCGCTGCACCGTAGATTAAAAAATATATTTGAGAGCACCAACCTGAAAGCCAGGGTCGTTTCCCTGGAAGAAAACAAAAGCGGGGTTGATGTGACACTCGAAGGTGACATCGATACACCGCAGCAAACCTTTGACAAGGTGCTGGTTGCCATCGGCCGCCAGCCAAGTTCCCGTGACATTGGTCTGGCAAACACAAAAGTGAAACTCGACGAAAAGGGATTTGTGGGGGTCGATGACCAGCAACGTACGGCAGATGAACGGATTTTTGCTGTCGGTGATGTTATCGGGGGTATGATGCTGGCCCACAAGGCCACCCGCGAGGGCAAGATTGCTGCCGAAGTCATAGCGGGTCAATCGTCGGCCTTCGACGTCCGCGCCATGCCAGCGGTGGTTTACACCGATCCCCAGATTGCGTGGTGCGGGATGACGGAAGAACAGGCACGCGCGGCAAACAGGGACGTTAAAGTCCAGCGGTTTCCCTGGAAGTTTTCCGGTAGAGCGGCCACCATGGGAGCACCGCAAGGATTGACTAAAATCATCGTTGAACCGCAAACAGGACGGATCCTAGGGGTAGGCATCACCGGTCGTGATACCGAAGGGCTGATTTCAGAAGGCGTGCTGGCGATTGAAATGGGGGCCCTGGCCGAAGATATGGCCTTAAGCATTCATCCGCACCCGACGCTTTCCGAGACTGACTAAAAGTGACCAGTGAGGAACCGGAATTGAAAATTGAAGATTGAAGATTGAAGATTTGTGGATGTCGCTGCGCTCCGTCTTTTTTTTAATTTGACAGCATTCCAAAAATTTAGATCACTTAAGTCACTTATATTATACCGGTCCGTTAAGCAGGGTTCAGTTCTGAAAAATTAATGCTGCACGAATAAATAAGCAATTGAATTTTCATCAAGATCTATTTAATCACCGCAAAGACACAACGATTTAATTATTTTCAGAATAAGTGCTCTTTTATTCTATGCCTGTCTGCCGATATTTTTGGAGGATCAACGGCATAGAATAAGAAAAACATCTTTGCGTCCTTTGCGTCTTTGCGGTGAAAATACTTTGAAATCGGGAAAAGCCATGCTGAAATCGGATAAGGAAAAATCGAAGGATGAACTCCTTCATGAGCTAAAGATGCTTCGGCAGCAAGCAGCGGAGGCCGGCGATTTGATGAAGCGTCTGGCAGACCTTGAGAAATCCTATACGGATTTGCAAAATAGCTATGAAGAGCGCGCCGCAGCGCTTGAACAGGAATGCTGTCAAAGGGATCATACCGAAGAAGCCTTACGTATGGCTGAGGTGATTGTTGACCGCAGTCCGTCCATCCTTTTTCGGCGCAAGGCGGATGATAAATCCACCCTGGTTTATGTCTCCAATAATATTCAACAGCTAGGCTACACGGCCGAGGAGTTTTTGAGCGACCGCATACATTTCAGAGATATCGTACACCCTGACGATAGGGAACGGGTAGGCGCGGAAGTTGAAGGATATGCCGAACAAGATGTCGAAGAATACACCCAGGTCTATCGTATTTTAGCTCAAAACGGCGATGTCCACTGGGTTGAAGATCAGACATCCGTGGAGCGGGATGCGGCCGGAAACAAAACCTATAATCAAGGCATCCTGGTTGACATCACCGACCGCAAGCTTGCCGAAGAAAAGCTACGTAAGAGCGAAGAGAAATTTCGCCGAATCGTGGAGACCGCCGGCGAGGGATTTATGTTGATGGATGAAAATCTGGTGATCGTGGATGTCAATGACGCCTATTGCAGGCTGCTGGGGTACTCACGGGGGGAATTACTCGGCAAATCTCCTATTGATCTGGCCACCGAAGAGTTCAAACAATTCATGCTAACGCACCGGGATACGATCCTTGGCCAGGAATACCGGGAATTTGAAGGCAGCAGTGTTGCCAAAGACGGCCGCCATGTTCCGATTCTGGTGCATGGCAACACCCTTCGAGATGACCGCGGCAATGTCATCGGCAACATGGCCTTTGTGACGGATATGACTGAACATAAAAAGGCCCTGGCGCTGGCCGGTGAAGTCCAGAAAAGCTTGCTTCCCCAGGAAAAGCCGATTGTAAAAGGGCTAGACATCGCCGGCAAAAATGTCTCCTGCGATGAGATCGGTGGAGACTACTTTGATTTTATCTGGCGGTCGGGCTCGAAAAAAGGACCTTTCAGTATTGTTGTTGGCGACATTTCCGGCCACGGTGTGGATTCGGCCCTGCTGATGACCACGGCCCGGGCGTTTTTAAGGATGCGCGCCTCACAGCCTGGAACCATTTCAGAGATAATTACGGCGATGAACCGTCATCTCACCCGTGATGTTCTCGAAACCGGCAGATTCATGACCCTGTTTTATATGACCATCGATCCGAACGTAAACCACATCGATTGGGTCCGTTATGACCCCGCCAGTGACGAATTTGAAGAATTGAAGGGCAGCGGTGTCGCGCTGGGTGTCAACGCAGCTTTTGACTACGAGGAGAATAACAGGCGCGGTTTGACCAATGGCCAGATCATTGCCATCGGCACAGACGGCATCTGGGAAGCTGTGAACAGGCATGGCGAAATGTTCGGCAAGGCCCGCTTTCGCAATATCATTCGAAAAAATGCCCATGCGGCGGCCGTTAATATTCTGAATGCCGTGTACAGCGAACTGAATCAATTTACCCGGGGACAAAGATCCGAGGACGATATCACTCTGGTGGTTATAAAAGTCGATGGGATTGGCCGTGGTTCATGACATCGTCAGGACTCATGATGGTGCCATTCGTGCTGATAGTCATCTTTTCTTTTGTTTACATATCGAACCAGCCGCTTTTCGATATCCGGATCAATATCTGGTTTTTCGTATTCGGTGAGTCGCTTTTCAAGAAGATTTCCCGCTCTTTGGGCAAGGTCTTGCGGCGCCATTTCAAGCCATTGGTTGTGCGTTGTTCGGATACTCAGATCGGGCATGAAAAATTCGTCCCGGCAACGCACCACGGTGTGGTCCTCCATCAGATAATTTCCGGTGGTCCTCAGCTCTTTGATCAAATCAAAGGCAAACGCGTCCTCCGTAAGCTCGATAGGATTCATCAATTTTTTCAGAGCACCGCAAAGGTCTTCGTCGGCGATGAACTTCTCATAGCTCATGGCAAGCATAGAGCCGTATGTGCCGCAGGCGTGGAGGCTTACATGCACGCCGCTCAGCGCCGCCGTGGTCAGCATCATAGCCGACTCCATACCGGCCTGGTAGTCGAGGCAGAACGACTCGGTCAGGGCCCCCTGGCTCCGACAGGGCATGTTGTAGTACCGTCCCATGGCCGTAACGATGGCAACGTGCTTGGCATCTTCAGGCGAGGCGTTAATGTAACCGCCGGTTTTCATTTCCATAGGGCTGCCGCCCAGACCGTAGACGATGGGCGTGCCGGGATTGATAAGCTGCGCCAGGCAGATGCCTGCCAGGGTTGTCGCGTTGGAGATCACCAAAGACCCGGCAATAGTGATCGGGCCGCTCGCTCCCAGGGTGCAGGCCGAATGGATGATCAGCGGCTGTCCGGCTTCGGCAAATACCATTATGGATTCGATCATCTCAGTAGCGAACTGCAATGGCGACAGGGAGTCGATCAGCGAGATCATTACCGGCTCATCCGTACTGCCCCAGATCATCTCCGCCAGCTTCAGGGAATCTCTGGCAGCCGTTTCAGAAACAGAACTTCCCATAATGGGCTTATCAGTCAGTAGCATGGTTGCCAGCAGGATATCCAAATGAGCCGTTTCCGAGGGCACGTCGTTGGGCTGCACCACGATGGAACTGTTAAAGTCCAGATGCTTTGAAGTCTGAACCAGCTTGCAGAACTTTTGAACGTCTGTCACTGTGGCGTCCCGCTTCTCTCCGGAAGGCTCGATGATGAACGGAGGACCATATCCAGGGGCCATGACGAAATGGTTGTCGCCGATTCTGATACGCTTTTCCGGATTTCTGGCCTTTATTGTAAACGCCGGCGGAACGGTCTCCATGGTTTTCCGGATATCTTTTTCATCGAAAAATACCATTTCTCCATCTGTACGAAAGCCATGTTTTTTAAATATTCCCAGAGCCTTTTCGCTGGGGAATTTAATACCGGTATCCCGCAGCAGTTCCAGAGAGTACTTGTGAATGGTATCCAGGGTTTTTTGCTCAAAGTTAATGATCGCTCTGTTCATTGTGTTTATTCCCTAACGTTTCCACTTTTTAAATGTAGTCCACACCCAATTTGATCAGGGCTCGTCCGATCTCGATGTCCAGAGGCACCAATGCATCCTGAAGGGCACGAACCAGTTCCGGGTTATCGTACATGTCGGCCATTATTTCGTTGGTGCCCCTCAGCCGGGTGGCGATGGTAAAAGGGGATATGTATTCGCAGGCAATCGGGACCTCTCCCTTCAGTTCTTTCTTCAGGATGGATACGCCCTTTAAAAACCGTTCCATGCGGTTGGTGTACACATCGGCTTTGGCGATGCGGTCAACGTCCGCCATCGATCTGATGGTGGTCTTCTCAATGACCGGAAAAACATCTTCGGAAAAGCTGACCTTGCAGTCCAAAGCCTCGGAGATGATCCCGCCAATCAGACCCATGCCCACCATTACCCAGTCGAACTCAAACTCATCCAAAGCAGCCATGTGGGCGTCTGCCATGGCCTGATCCTCAAGCAGGGCAGCTCCGAAAGTGGAGCCGAAATAGGTACAGATCGGGGCTTCATAAAAAAGGGCATTGGGAACCCGGTCCACCGGTTTGAGGTTGATGGCCGCATCCATTCTCTCAGTGGCATTCATTCACCATTTCTCCTTTCTATTAATTTAATATTAGTGAGTCAGGCGAGCACATGTATCCGCCATGAAAGCGACGGAGCGCTCATCCCTGGCCGGCACATGCCGAATGCGGGCAGTGGCTTGGCAAGGGGCATCATAAAGAGGAAAGCTGGTATCTGCGGGTACGCCAAATATATACTCTACCCCGTATGCCAGAAGCATTTCAACCACAGCCTGCGCGCCAGTCATGGGTACGCCTGTCAACTATCATTAGGCGTCGATCATCTTCTGAAGAATTCCAAGTCCCGGCTGTTTAGGCTGTTTAACTATCTAAGCTTTTTCCAAGACGGCGCTTGAAAAAAGTGGCCCCTGCGGGACAGCCAGGGCGCTGGCTGTTTAGCAACGCAGATTCGTGGTGTCTGGTGTCAGCCCAGCCGCCGGCCAAAAAAAACGGCCGGTCTAATCAAAGAAGAAACTCTAAAAAAACGAATAACAAGCAACGAGTGACGAGTGACGAATTAAGGAATTCTTTCTATTTTATTATTTAAAAGAGCAGAGCGAAGCGACATCCACAATTCGTTCCGCCTCCGGCGGATCAATCGTCA
>CALZJV010000656.1:0-6158 GCA_945787595.1 uncultured Desulfobacterales bacterium
AGTTCAGGCCATTAGCCCCAAGGGCAAGACCCCCCTGAGCGAGTCGGTCAAACAGGCCGCTCAGGCCCTGCGCTATACCGAAGAGCGGGCCACGGTAATCCTGGTCAGCGACGGTCTGGAGACCTGCGATATCGATCCATGCGCGCTGGCGGCTGAGCTGGCCATGAGTGGTGTGGACTTTACCGTGCATGTGATCGGCTTTGACATCAGCAAAGAAGACCAGGCGCGCCTGCGCTGTCTGGCCGATAAGACCGGCGGTCTTTTTCTGGCCGCCAGTAATGCCGATTCCCTGCGCAACGCTCTTTTTAAAACCGTAGAGGAGGTCAAAGCGCCGCCACCACCGGTGGTGGAAGATCCGGGTACGGCCGTATTGGAAGGACCGGCCGGCGTGCCTGCCGGATCGGCCTTTTCAGTCCAATGGGAGGGCCCGGACAGTCGCGGCGATTATATCGCCATTGCGGAAAAGGGCTCAAAGGATCTGAGCCATAAAGACTATACGTACACCAAAAAAGGCAACCCGGCCGCCTTTACGGCGCCAGGAGAAGTGGGCGATTATGAACTGCGCTATGTCCACGCCCATAGCCGCAAAGTAATCGGGCGCGCCGATATTCAAGTCACACCGGTCCAGGCAACGGTTCAGGCGCCGACCGAGGCCGACGTAGCCGTCAAGTTTGAAGTAAAGTGGCAAGGCCCGGATTATCCGAGCGATTATGTCGCCATTGCTCGGCCCGATCAGCGCGTCGGCAGCCAGCTAAACTATACATACACCCGCAGGGGCAATCCCTTGAAACTGCAAGCACCTTCGGACCCCGGCACCTATGAAGTGCGCTATATTTTAGGCCGTGGCAACCAACTGCTGGCCAAAACCACCATCGAGATCAAAGGCGTGGGGGCTTCGGTAGAGGCACCGGCTGCGGCCGATGTGGCTGCCGAGTTTGAGGTGAACTGGCAAGGACCCGATAATCAGTCGGACTACATTGCCATTGCGCGCCCTGATCAGAAACCGGGCAGCCAGGTCCATTACACTTACACCAAAAGAGGCTCACCATTAAAGGTGCAAGCCCCATCCGATCCAGGCACTTATGAAGTACGCTACATTCTGGGTCGAGGCAATAAATTGCTGGCCAAAACCACCATCGAGATCAAGGCGGTGAGTGCTTCGGTGCAAGCACCGGCCTCGGCCGATATGGCATCCCTATTTGAGGTGAGCTGGCAAGGACCTGACAATCAGTCGGACTACATTGCCATTGCGCGCCCTGATCAGAAACCGGGCAGCCAGATCACCTACACCTACACCAACAAAGGTAGTCCGCTGGAAGTGAGAGCGCCCTCGGACCCGGGCAACTATGAGGTACGCTATATTCTGGGACGCGGCAGTAAATTGCTGGCCAAAACCCCGATCACCATAAACACGGTTACCGCCAAAGTGCACCCCCCCGCTTCGGCAAATGTCAACGCTGAATTTGAAGTCAAATGGCAGGGGCCGGATTATAAGTCCGATTATATATCCATTGCGCGCCCGGACCAGCGCCCGGGCAGTTATGTAACTTATACGTATACCTATAGGGGTAATCCGGTTAACATAAAAGCGCCCAAGGAACCCGGCGCTTATGAAGTTCGCTATATCCTCGGGCGGGGCAGCAAAGTGTTGGATAAGGCCAACATTACCATCAAGTAGTATTTTATAAGAAGGCAGGTGGTTGAGAAAATCGTTCTTCGTGCTCAGCGAATTCCGTCATACAGCGATATTGTAATCGGAATGGGGATAACACAACTTTCGAGGATTGAAATATAGTCATCACCATTGCCCGATTGATGGGTGTCCAGATCTCGCAGTCCAAGCAAAAGAAATAAGGAGATTTAAAATGGGACCAAAGAAAATAATTCTGGAAGCATTCAAATGCATGTTCGTGCTACTCGCAATTTTATTGGCTGCTTTTCAATCTAGCTGTGTCAGCTCCGGCCAAATGGCAGTCGCACCGGAGAGTCGTATTCCATTGATTAAAGGCTCTCCCCATGAAGGATCCTGGGAGTCAAGCGATGTCACTTTAAAATATCAATACGTTGAACAGGCCGATGTCATTCAATTAAGCGTTACGGGAAAAGCCAAGCGCAAGTTTGACCAGTTAACTGTCTGGGTGTTATTTCTTGATGCACAAGGAAAGGTTCTGGAAACGAAAAGCATCTACAATTCCGGATTTCGAACCGGAACATCAAAATCGAGGGCGCACAAGGGAAAGATTGAAAGAACGTTTAAAATGCCCCTGGAAACCACCAATATAGCTTTTCGATCTTCGTTGACACCTCGTAGTGGCCGCGGAAGATAACCATTAGAATAAAGGAAAAAAGAGCTCTTTTTTGAACCATTTCAGGATGTGGGATGAAGTAAGATACTTCTGAGCATCCCGCCCGGCAGCTTTGATGAACTCAATGGCGATGGTCTCTTCATTACATGCCAGACCGTTGACATATCGCAATGCCGTTTCGCTTTAATGTTGCTAGAGTTGAAAAGGATTGAGGATAAAAGTGAGCGGTGAGAGGTAAAAGGATAATGGTGGTTATTCGCATAATTCAAGATCCTATGACTTCTGCTCTCTTATGAAACTTCATCGATTTAGACAGGATTAACGGGATAAACAGGATTATTTTATTCTTGTTTAGTTAGATCCTGTACATCCAGTTGATCCTGTCATCATTTCGTTAAGTTTCTTTTTTGATCAGACTGGCCGTTTTTTTTGGCCAGAGGCCGCGCTCGTGTGAAATTATATATGAGATTTCACCTGGTCGGAGCAGTTAATGGATTGAACATCGAACGTCGAACATCGAATGTCCAATATTGATGACGCTACGCTTTATCGATTTTAAAACAAGCGAACCGCAGAATTACGAAGGGTGGAATCGCTGCGCTCTGACTTTTATAGTTCCATATTGATCGATAGAATACCTTCCTTCGACACTTGTCCGCCGGAGGAGGATTCGAAATTCCCATTTGCCCCTTTCGCCGTCTGTTATCTGACTTCTGACCTGAAACCTGACACCTTGCATGAAACTTCATGGAATGACGAATGGCGAATGACGATTGCCGAATTGTGGATGTCGCTTTGCTCTGCTCTTTTTAACATATAAAATAGATAGAATTCCTTACTTCGTCATTCGTCATTCGTCATTCGTTACTCGTTATTTGCTTTTTTGAGTTTCTTTTTCGATCAGACCGGCCGATTTTTTTTGCCGGCGGCTGGGCTGACACCTGACACCTATCTTCCGCCTTCCCCATTCCGATTTCCCCCTTCCCGCTTCCGCCCTCTGACCGCTGTCATCTGTTCTCTGACCGCTGTCACCTGCCCTCTGACCTCTGTCCTCTGACCTCTGTCCTCTGTCCTCTGTCATCTGTCCTCTGTCCTCTGTCATCCGCCCTCTGCCCTATGCCCTATGCTTTGCTTTAGTCATTCCGACTTCCACATTCCAAATTCCGAATTCAAATACCTATGCCCTGCTATAAACCACCTCGCCGTTGACTACCGTCATCTCTGTTTCGACCTCCGGCCATTTGTCGGGGGAAAGTTTGAAAAGATCCTGGTTAAAGACGGTAAGATCCGCCAATTTACCCGGCGCAATGGAACCCAGCTCATCCTCACGCCGTGTGGACCAGGCCGCCACTGCTGTAAAGCCGATGATGCTGTCTTCAAGGGAAAGTTTTTGCTCGGGAAACCATCCGCCGGGCGGCTCCCCGAGCACCGTTTGGCGGGTGACGGCTGCATGGATACCATAAAGGGGATTGATGGTTTCCACCGGTGCATCGGAACCGAATTGAACCCGCAGACCGGCCTGAAGCATGGATTTCCAAGCATAGGCATAGCGACATCTTTGCGACCCCCAGCGTTTGTCGGCCGGCGCCCAATCCGTCGGGATAAACACCGGCTGCACCGAAGCCACCACCTCCAGATCGTGAAAAAGTGAGAAATCACTGGGACGGTAAAGCTGCACATGTTCCAGCCGATCCCTGTGGTCTGCCGGATATTGTTTACGGGCGGCGGCAATACTTTCCAGCGCATTGGTTACGGCAAGATCGCCGATGGCATGAATGGCCACATCACAGCCAAGGCTGTATGCCAGTTTAATTTTTTCTTTCAACATCTCTTTTTCAAGACAGGCGATACCGCACTCAGCGGGGTCGTCACTATAGGGTGCATGCATCAGGGCTGTTCCGGAACCCAGGGAACCATCGGCAAAAAGTTTCACATGCTTGAACCAGAGCCGATCACTGCCGAAGCCGGCGGTGATCCCCCGACCGGCGGCTTCTGCCAGGTCATCGGGAGGCAGCAGGTGGTAGACCCGCACTTTCAGCTTCCCTTCCGCTTCCAAGGCTGCAAAAGCTTCCCATTCTTTAAGACTTTCACAGGTATGAACACCGGTTAACCCATATTGCAGCGCATCTTGCTGTGCGGCTAAAACCATTTGCTTCCGCGCTTCCAAAGCCGGCGAGGGTATATGCGCTTCGATGATGTCGCGGGCCTCGCGCAGCAAGCCGGTGGGCGCGCCGCTAACGGGATCTTTATCAATTTGACCGCCGGCAGGATTAGGGCTCTGGTCGGTTACACCGGCCCGGTCCAGGGCCGCCGTATTGACCCATATGCTGTGTCCGCAGGCGCGCACCATCATGGCCGGATTATCGGGGATGATGTCATCCAGATCTTTTCGGGTGGGTTCCCGTTGTTCTTCCCACTGATGGTGGTTCCAACCACGGCCGATTATCCATTCTCCCGGCCGGCGTGATACCGTCGCTTTTTGAATCCGTTCACGGATTTCGGCCAGCGAGGAAGCATGACGCAGATCTACCATTTGAAATGACCGGCCCAAATTCAAAAAATGACAGTGAGCATCCACCAGACCGGGCGTCACCAGCCTTCCGGGCAACTCCAGCATCTCGGTATTCGTTCCGCAGGCTTTTTTGACCTCGGCGTTACTGCCGACTTGAGTGATTCGGTTATCGCTAACTTTAAGCGCCTCTGCCCAGGGCTGTGCTGTGTTTCCGGTAAAGATCCGTGTCGAGAAAATCGCAAAATCCATACATTATCCCTTTCCGTCTTGAGAAAATATCGAAATCTATATATTCACCGCAAAGGCGCAAAGAACGCAAAGGTTAAATTATTTTTTGTTTTCCGGTGAGAGGGCCGGAAAGCAAAAAGAACCAGCTTTATAAAGTAAATCTCATCGCCAAAAAATTTATTATTGTAACACATGTCAAGCTCATATTATTTTCAGAAAAAGTGCTCTTTTATTCTTTGCCGTCCTTCCTGTCCGCCAGAATTTTTAAAGGATCAACAGCAAAGAATAAGAAAAAACATCTCTGCGTTCTTTGCGTCTCGGCGGTGGAAACAATTTGATATCATGGATGTGCTGACTTTTCATCTCGCCTGGTAGGTCGTATGGGGATCCAGAATATCCCGCAAGCCGTCTCCGAGTAGATTGAGCCCCAGAACGGTGACAAAAATGGCGATTCCCGGAAAGATACTAATCCAGGGTGCCGTAAAGAGTTGCTCCCTGGCGGCTGAAAGCATGCCGCCCCAGGATGGTGTCGGCGGCTGCACCCCCAGTCCGAGGAAGGAAAGTGAAGCTTCCAGCAGGATGGCCCAGGCAACACCCAAGGTGGCGATAACCAGGATCGGACCAACTATGTTCGGCAACACCTGGGTGAACATGATGCGGGTTCGGCCGTAGCCTAGTACCCTAGCAGCAGTGACATAGTCCAGCGTCCGTGCGGAAAGCGCCTGAGAACGTGTGATGCGGCAGGTGTAGGACCAGTTGGTAAAGCCCAGCGCCACAAAGACATTCAGTAGGCCGGGACCCAGCAGTGCCATCACAGCCAGGGCAAAAATAAGGGAAGGGATGGACAGCATCACATTGGTCAAGCCCATGACAAAATCATCCCACCACTTGCCGAAAAAACCGGCGGACAGGCCCAGGATGACACCGATCATCGTGTTGAAAGCCTGGCAGATCAACCCCACTGCCAGGGAAATTCGGGAGCCGTAAATAACCCGGGACAAGACATCCCGCCCCTGATTGTCGGTGCCAAACCAAAAAGTGTCGCTGGGCGGCTCCTCCGAGACCATCAGGTCGGCGTCGTCGACGGGATGGTAGGGGGCCAGAAATGATGC
>CALZJV010000656.1:6177-8885 GCA_945787595.1 uncultured Desulfobacterales bacterium
TAGTTTTTTGGTGGTTGTGTTCATTTATAAGATGCCCGTATCCTGGGGTCGATAAACCCGTAAAGCAGGTCTACGATCAGATTAACCACAAGAAACACCGTGATGATGGCCAGAATACAGCCCTGGGTGACCGGGATGTCCCGCTGGAAAATGGAATCGACGACCAGGGATCCCAGACCCGGCCAGGAAAACAATTTTTCCACGATCACCGTCTGGGCCATCAAAGCCCCGAATTGCAAACCGGCCGTGGTCAGCACCAAAATCAAGGCATTGCGCCAGACATGCTTGCGGTTTACCTCCAACTCGGAAAGCCCTTTGGCTCGAGCGGTGCGGATATAGTCGTTGGTCAGGATCTCCACCACCGCCGCCCGGGTTGTCCTGGCCAGAAGCGCCATGTAGGCAACTCCCAGGGTGAAGCCCGGTAAAATGATGTTTTTTATTGATCCGTCGCCGTAGCCCTGGGGTGGCAGCAAGCGCAATTTGACGGAGATAAAATACATCAGCAATAGCCCCAGCCAGAACTGGGGCATCGATACCCCGGATACGGCGCCCATCATGCTGAAGGTGTCCAGCCATCGTCCCTGGCGCAACGCCGAATAAAAGCCCAGCGGAATGCCGAAGGAAACTGCAACGACCATGGCGATCAGCGCCAGTTTCAAGGTCGGCCAGAGCCGGTCCAGGATGAGTTGAGCCACCGGTTCCCGCCGCAGAAAGGACAGCCCCAAGTTACCGGTGGACAGGTCCTTGACATAGATCAGGAAGCGCAGCCAGACCGGTTTGTCCAGGCCCCAGTCTTTCTTCATTTGTTCAATATAGTGCGCGTCGATATTATGGTCCTGCTCCCCGGCGGCCATCAATGCCGCGTTGCCGGGTAGGACATTGAGCAGCAAAAAAATAATAAAGGCAACGGCCAGGATGGTGGGAATGAACTGAAGTATGCGCCGGACGGCATATGCGAACATGGGTCTTCCCTCTTTGGGGGTTGGTTCTAGTTTCGACCATTCGGATTTTACTCAGTGCTCACAATTATAGTTTACGGTAACATATTAGTCGTAATGTTTTTACCCTACATGGAACTGAGCATTGAGTGCAGATTTTGTCTCTAAGCAAACAGGGGAACGCCGGTTCGTTCCCCTGAAATGTGTCCATTACTTCATATTAGCTCGTGGTGAGGTTTCGTCGATCCATACACTGGTCATATCCTGGAACATCATCTCCGGCGCAACGGCTGCCAGACCGTGTACCCAGGGTTGGTGCGCCAAAATGGCTTTATTGTAGTTGAAAAACCAGAGCGGTGCATCTTCGACGAAAATTTTTTCAGCCTGCTTGATGTAGCCGATCTTTTTATCCTTATCCCGCGTGGCGGCTGCCATATCCAGCAGCTTGTCAAATTCGGCATTGTTGTACTTGATATAGTTGCCGGCTGCCGGTGGATTATCCGCCTTCCAACGCGACATCACCTCCAGCGGATCCGGACCGGAATCCAGTGACCAGATAAACAGCTGGTAATCCGCCTTGCGGACGCGTTCGGCCATGGCGGCCCCCTCCATCTGCTGGATCTTCAAGGTGATGCCAAGTTTTTTCAGATAAGGCATGGCCGCTTCATAGATACCTGTGCCCCAGGATTTATTGGCGGTACCAATGGCCTGTTCAATCACAAAGCCTTTCTCATAGCCGGCTTCTTTCATGAGTTGTTTGGCTTTTTCCAGGTTGAAGTCGTATTTTTTGATATTGGGATCGAAAGCCGGCGAGGTGGTCGGCAGATAACCCCGGGCCGGAAACGCTTTGCCTTTGAGAACCTTCTCGATGATCAGATCAGCCGGAATGGCGTGACAGATGGCCTGACGCACCCGCTTGTCACTCAAGGGTTTGTAGTCCGGATTAAAACCAATCAGCCGCGTGAACATCTCGGCGACCTCGATCATATTCTTGGAGATAACCGGGTCGGCTTTATACTCGGGATAGTTCACCGCCCCGACAATGGTGGCATCCAGTTCTTTGGCCTTGAAAGCCAGGTCGCGCGGAGCCGCCTCGCCCATGATTTTATATACCACTTTATCCAGATAAGGTTTGCCCTCTACGTAAAAATCAGCAAACTTTTCCATAACCACTTCGGACCCTCTGACCCACTTGACAAATTTAAAAGGGCCGCAACCCACCGGATTGGTGGCAAACGCATCCCCCAACCGCTCAACCTCCTCTTTCGGCAATATGTCGGTGCCCGGCAGCCAGAGGTAGAACTTCGGGTCGACCGGATTTTCCAATGTCATGGTGAAAGTAAGATCGTCGATTTTCTTGAGACCCGACATCGTTGTCGCTTTGCCATCCACGACTTCCTGAGCCCCTTTGATCGGCTTAACCTGGTCTAAATTCGGTGAAGCGGGTTTCATGCCGGCGATGCGGTTATAGGACCAGATCACATCATCCGCAATCAATTGGCGGCCGTTGTGGAATTTGATGTTGGGCCTCAGCTTGTAGGTGAAAACCAAACCATCATCGGAAACGGTGACACTTTCAGCCAGCTCCGGTACCGGTTCATTTTTTTCGGCATCCCATCTGTATAGAGAACGATGAATATTCATCCCCACCAGGAAATCCTGGTAACGGGTCGATTTGTGGGGATCAAGCCCGAAAAGGTCGCCGCCGTAAGGCGCCATCGTATTCAGCGTTCCCCCGCTTCTGACCGCAAACGCTGATGAAGTGGTTAA
>CALZJV010000657.1 GCA_945787595.1 uncultured Desulfobacterales bacterium
TCGCCTGCTACCATCAAAACAACCTGAAAAGCGCTGAAGAAAAGCTGGCCAGACTGGTCAAAGATTTCTATATGCATATGCAGTTGATCCATACCCACGGTTCTTTTTGTCTTTCCCTGATCTATCAGGCCCGAGGGCAACCAGACAAAGCCAGAGAGCGCAACCGGAAAATGATGGAATATGCCATCGATACTGGCAATCAAATAGTGCTTCAAACCACACAGGCATTCGAGGCGGAGCTGGCGCTGCGCCAGGGGCGCCTTGCGGAAGCCTCCAATTGGGTGAAACGGTTCAATCCCGAACCGTTCCTGCCACCATTTGCTTTCTATATGCCGCAACTGACACTGGCCAAAATACTGCTGGCTCAGGATACGACCAACAGCCGACATCAGGCGGCTGATCTCCTTGACTGATTAAACGACTTTCTTAGATCGATTCATAATAATCATTATCGGATTCACGTGCTGGCACTGCAGGCAATGCTCCACGACAAGCAAGGAGAGGCGCCGGCTGCATTGGAAAAATTGACCGAAGCACTTGCTCTGGCAGAGCCGAGCAGTTTTATTCGCCTTTTCGTGGATCTGGGCCCCCGGATGGCCGATTTGCTCAAACAACTGCAAAAGCAAAGTGTCGCTGTCGACTATATCGAAAAAATCCTGGCCGCCTTCCGGGATGATGAACGTGCCGGTGGGCCGGAAGCAGCCGACCATCCGATCGCTTCTGCCCATCAGCCGCTGCGCACATCCACCCTTTCCCAGCCTCTGGTTGAGCAGTTGACCAATCGCGAACTCGATGCTCTGGAGCTTCTGGCGCAGCGGTGGAGCAACAAGGAAATCGCCGAAAAATTGTTCATTTCAACCGCCACCGTCAAAGGACATCTGCTGAACATCTACGGGAAGCTCAATGTCAGAAAGCGCCGTGAGGCGGTTGAGAAAGCCCAGATACTGGGTATCCTCACGCGGCGATAGGTGGCGCGGAGGGAGAGGGGGAGTTCTGAAGGTGGATGATCCCTTATTAATCGTCTAATGGTAGATAAATAATCTGGCCCTCCCATTCATTCTCATAGCTGTAATCAGCTAATAGAATTATATCGTCGATGATGTCTCCTAAAGGAGAATTCATCTTTATTTCAAATACACCGGGCATGGGCAACCCGTCGTTTGTCCTTTCATAGGCGTATTTTGTAATTGTTGTCACATCATGGGTCAAAAGGATACGATTCTCTTGAGCTGCCCATTCCAGAACGGTCGCATCACCCTTGCCTGAAAGACCCACATCTTGAATGCGGATAATATTCAGATCCGATTTACGCCTGAGTAAGCCTCTTACAATATTGTAATTCAAATTTTCGTCTGCAGCGAAATGTAGCATAGGAGAATTATTAATGGTTCTGACGAGCTAAAAGTCGCTCACGGATAGCATTCAAATTCTTGTTCTCTTGGTTCCGCCGCTTAACTTGCTCTGATAGTTGCACTCGATTATTTAGATATTTCTCTACAGTATCTCTATTTCTTAAATAATACGTAATCACGGCATACACATCGGCTATATTCAGAACAGGAAATTGGTATGCGATTTCCTCAGCAGTTGAGCCGCCATTAAATGCTGAGACGAGGGTCTCCAAGGTAACACGGGTATTGCCAACTCGAATAACACCATCCTTATCTGTTTCGATGGGTATTTTTTCAGATACAGCTGCCAAGTCCATAACTTCACCTCACTATTTTTTAAGATACAAATTGATCGGTTTACATGGAAAATAATTGACACCGTTACAATCTGCAAATTAATCTGTAATTTACCCCGTTATTTCAATAAAAACAAGTTAAATAGCCCATTAAAAAATAATTCATATGCAAAAGAAATATAGGTAAATATCAATTTGCTGTCAAATACGGTTTCATTGAACCCAATGATGGTCGAGAGTTCTATGAAATGTAAAATCGAATTTTAGGAAGCCTGGTAAATATGATCACCAAACCAGAAAACTGGCTGCTCTAATCTCCCCCGCTCCGATTCTCCAGAGCTCCCTTATATTCCGACTTCCGCATTCCCTCCGGGGCCGCTTCTCTCCGAGGCGTAGGATCATGCCGCTACGAGCCGGAGACCAGCCCGTAGGCCGCATTCCGAATTCTGTCTATGCTCTCTATCCTCTATCCCCAACTTTCAGCTTTCAGCCCTTTTTCCTCATCCCGCCTTCCACCTGTTTCTTTATTTTTTTCCATTCAAAGTTCGATGTTGGACGTTCGATGTTCGATGTTTATTTTTTTCAGTAAATTTTCCCCATTCCCCATTCCCCATTCCTCATTCCACATTCATACCTGCCATCTACTTATTTTTTCATTATTTTTTCATCATTTTTTGAGGTTGTTTCTGCGACAGAGTGATCATATTTTGTCCTATTGGGGATACCCAATCATCTTGGACCGTAACGTGTTTAATAAAACGCAGGAAAATATGAACCTCAAACAGACGGGAGGACAGCGCCTAAAGACGAGTGACGATTAACTGCCTCCTCGCTGCAAGGCAGTGCAACGGAATTGACCGCAGCCTGCAGCCTCAATGTTGTGTGTAAAGCTGCTAATCCAAACCATTAATTAAAATGATTAAAAAATAAAGGAGAAACAAAAAATGAAATCTCAGAAACTGATAGTAAGTGTCGCAATAGCTTGCCTGTTGTTTGGTGCACCGGGTGTCGCAATGGCTCTTGATACCTGCGAGGGTGGGGTTATCGAACCTCCAGAAGGTGAAGAGACGATAACGGTGGACGAAATCATACTAGACGGAGAAGACTGCTTCGTAAAAGATGTCATCGTCACGGGTGATGTTATAGTTTCAAACAGTGAGGACTTCAATTTGATTGACTGTGAGGTAAAGGGTAACGTTAAGGTAACGAGTAGCCGAGCTGTCATCATTTTGGGTAATAGTGTTGGCATTGCGGGTGGAGGTGAAGAAGGTGAAGGTGAAGAAGGTGAAGGTGAAAACGGCGATCTAACGGTAGCTAATAATGAACGTGTTTGGTTATTGGCGAATATTAACACTGGCAGCACTCGAGTTATTCGCAACCTCATTGCGGTAGTTAAAGCAAACGCTGCGACATTTAATCTTTTGTGCCGACGTAACGTACGACTGGATGAAGCTCGAAATAGGGCTGGAGCAGAAGAAGAGTGCACAAATGAAGCTGCACGCTTCTAAAACAGACACCTAAAGCCTGACACAAGCCAAGCTTCGTATGGGCTGAACGGTGCAACGCGGGGTAAGTGTCTCACCTTCATTGGCACAGAGGGCCGGAGCAATATCCTCTAGCGAACGAGCACTTAAAAAAAATTTTTACACTATCACAATAGGATACGCGCTTTTCTGAAAACCACCACGACAGAAATAGGAAAGGCAAACCGTGACACATAATTCATGCGATAAACATATCAAGTTCTGGACACCGGCTGCCTATTGCATTGAAGTTGAGGGGCATTTGGCTGAATCGTGGTCCGAGCGCCTGGCCGGTATGCGCATCTCCATACGCAAAAGATTGGATCAAACCACGGATAGACTTAAGGAACGAGGAAAACAAAGGACTCAATTTTACGCTAACGCCAGGCCTCATAACCTTCTGGATTTGCAAAGGATCCATCCAAACAAATAAACCCTAAACAAAATGGCATCACCCCGTCCTCCGGCAAAAGGAGGAATTTATGTTTTGAATTGGTATGCCGAAACTTATCACCATTATGGTCATTATCTTGATTATTTTCTGAGCCGGGAAGCTGCCCGAAATCGGCGCAGGGATGGGAAAAGCACTAAAAAATTTCAAAGGCGCAGCGTCGGAAATCGAACATAAATGAAAGTCGTATCCAAATTTAAACGAAGAAAGGGGAAGCAGATGAAAACTGTAAGCAGATTTTTCACAGTTCTGACTGTAATGAGCTTGGTGCTCTTTTTTGTCGGAATCGCAATGGCCGAGAGCAAGTACCCCGTTCCTCAGACCGTGAAGGACTGGGTTTCCCAAGGCAAGTTCATGAAGTTCGAGGGACTTGACGTCTTTGTCCATTCATCGGGCAAGGCACCGGTCGAAGGCCACGGCGTGCTGGTTGTGCACGGCTACCCCGGCTCCTCCTGGGACTTCTCGAACGTCGCTTCGATAGTACAGAAAAAGACGAAAATCGTCATCCCGGACATGATCGGCTTCGGCCAAAGCGACACGCCGTTGAAAGGCACGTTCAAGGATAACTTCTCGCTGCTGAGACAGGCCGATCTTTACGAGGCCGTGGCTGCAGCTGAAGGCTTGAAGACCGTCATCCTCGTGGCACATGACATGGGGCAGACCGTTGGTCTGGAGCTCATGGCCCGTCAGGAAGAAGGAAAACTGCCGTTTCGCATCAAGCACGCGATCCTGCTGAATGGTTCAACAATAGTCGATTTGATCGAAACGACGCCAGGGCAGAAAGCGTCGCTGAAGCTGCCGGATAAAGCTCTCACCGAAGACCCTCCTCGTGAGGAGTGGTACAAGGATCTGACCCCGACCTATGGCGCCAAGATGCAGAGCAAGAAAGACGAGCTTCAAAAAAACCTTGATGCCCAGATTACTCAGATCTACACGAATGATGGCGCCAAGGTGATGAGTAATATCGTCCGCTATCTCCTTGAGCGGAAAGAGTTCTACGATCGGTGGGTCGGAACGTTCACGGGATTCCACAGCGCGCCGATGACCGTACTATGGGGCCTGGACGATCCCGTCGCCCTTGAGTCCATGGCCGATCGCGTCAAGGCATGGCGCCCGGAAACAGACCTCTATAAGCTCAAGGGTATCGGCCATTGGCCATCCATTGAGGCGCCCGACGTCATCGCAGAGGCGATCCTCCATCGACTCCCCAGCGAGTGAGGAGACGGTATTGAGGCCAAGGCGGACCGGCTCAAAGAGCTCCGGCCGTCCCCGGATTTGCACAAATGGCCGGATGTGTCCCACTGGCCGCCGATCGAAGTTCCCGAACGAGTGGCTAAGGCGATTGTAGAGCGGCTCAGGGGCTAGGTTTCCTGACGCTTGAGTGTAGAACAAGCGTTGAGTAGGTGGGGTGCGGTGACCCCATCCGCACCCACCTTCGATTCGATTTTAAGAAGAGTAAATTCGGGGAGCAACATCTGAATCGCCCAGGAGTATTTGCTCCTTTAGATTAAGCGAGGTGTTTCAAGGGGCACTCTTTAATCGGCCATGGAAATGACCAGCGCGGAATACCGGTCTGGCCGTTGTCGTGTTGGTCAATATTTTTGACTGGCAAACAGTCCATGTCATCATCAAAATGGAGGTAAGCGATGAAAGTAACAAATGAAATTATTATGAAATACCTCAAGGTCGAAGGGGTCGTACACGCGGGCATTGCCACACCGGAAACATTGGCAGGCGGACCTCCTTCTACCGATTTATCCTACGTCATGCCGAGTGCAAAATCCGCGATCGTGTTCGCCTTGCCTTTAAATCTGGATGCCATCCCGGACTACCTGGGAAAAAAAGACCGGCTAACCTATGAAACCAATTACATCCGGGTGTCGTCCCTGGGCGACGGCATCGCCGTAAAGCTGGCCAATTTTCTGAAAGTCCAAGGC
>CALZJV010000658.1 GCA_945787595.1 uncultured Desulfobacterales bacterium
GGTGTCATCTTTGATGTAGAGATAGTTCTTGGTGTGCAGTTTGCTCATCTTGCCGCCGGTTTCCGTGTAGGGTGTGCCGTAGGGAAATTCCATCAGGCCTTGAAACGAAACCCCGATGCGTTTGCCGCGGTTGTGGCAGGTTACGCAGGTTTCGTGCGGAATGCCGGAATAGACTTTTCCGTTTGCCACCACTTTTGCTTCCCGTGAAGCTTGGATGGAATGAACCAGGGGATGCCCTTTCTTATCTTGCGGGATAGCGGAATCCGTGCCTTCATAGAAGCCCTCATTGCTGTATGGGATGTGACATGCGGCGCAGCCCATGCCGCGCATATCACCCCGCTTGTCTCTGCCGCGTACACCGAGGTGGCAGCGCTGACATTCAGTGCGGATGTATGTATACACGGCCTGGGCGGGATTTTCTTTAAGGGTGTCTAAATCCACATCCGGCAATCGTTCGAGCTTCTCAGGAAAATTTTGCGGAAACTGTTGTATCATCCAGAGGTTGAATTCTTTGTATACTTCGGTGCCGAACACCGGAACCGGACCGTCCGGGTCGTCGATATCGTAATTGCCGTAACGTTTCTCATAGCCGGTTGAAACCGGTCCCCAGCCCCAGAGTGCACCCTGGATTTTGCCGGCTTCGGTTTGCATGACGGAACGGTGTCCGGCGTAAACCCATTTAGAATGGCACATTCCACAGGTTTTATTGTTAATCCCCGCCGGGTGGGGTCCCGGAATGAGCAACCTTGGCGTCTTTTTCTTCCCGTGGATTTCCGCCGTGGCAGACAACGCAACCGTTGGGATCTCCCATTAAACGGCTCCGGTCATAAATTTGTTTGGCCATACCGGAATTGTGAGCACGAATGGGCTCGATGCCGGCATGGCATTTACCCGGGGCCAGGCATCCGGTATCGGGAGCGGGAAATCCATTCGGATCCATTTCCGGTAGCGGATATTTCTCACTGCCGGCCTGTAATGCGTAAATTAAAGTCAGGATGGAAAAAAGGAAGACCAGTAGGCACATTTTAGTTCTAACAGAAGAAAAACGCATGCTTTTTTTACCTTTCTTTTACTAATTCGGAAATAATTTTATAAACAAAGTGAAAAGGCAATTCAACTTTGCGTCCTCGGCGTCTTGAGCGCAGCGGGCGGTGAAATTATATAAATCACAAGCAGGATAGTTATATAAGCTATCGCATATAAGTCAAATTTGTCTTAATAAAACTGAATTTATTAGGAAACCATCAAACGAAAAATCGCAAAATATACCTGGACGCGATGATAAATACAATGATTCCAAGTACAAGTTTTATCCATTTTTCAGATATGTATTTTTGCATTTTTGCCCCGAAGTACATACCCAGAAGACCCCCTGTGCCGAACAGTAGGCCCAGCATCCAGTCTGGTGCAGCAACGGCCCCGTTTATGGGAATGAAGCTATAAAAGGCAACGCCGGCAACAGATGAAGTAAATGTGCCTAATAAAACGGCACCGGCGATCGTGTAAACCGGCAGCTTAAAAAAAGTAATTAAAAATGGAGCAATGATGGAGCCCCCGCCGATTCCGTACACACCGCCGATAATGCCGACGGTAAATGCCAAACCGAGCAGCCCACCCGTGGAAAAAGAATGGGTAATGTTTCTAAAATCGAAGCGCGTTTTTTTTAGCGCCAGCGATACATTGTCCACCCGGTCATCTAAACCACAGGATTTCTCCTGCCCATCTCTTCTTTTGGCCCAGGCGTCTTTGATAAGCTTAAAAGCCACGAACAAAAGGACAATCCCGACAAAAAATTTGAAACTCTTCGGATCCGGTAAAAATTTGATCCTGATATAGTAACCGATCAGTACCCCCGGTATGATTCCCGCAACAATTGTCAGCGCAACGGGCCAGGCGAATCGACACTCCTTTATGTAGCGGTATACGCCACCGGGTGTTCCCGTAACATTGAAAAGGAAATTGGTGGAAGTTACCGATGTGGTGGTGAAACCCAACACACTCATCTGAAAAGGGAGTAATAGAAATGCTCCTGAAATTCCGGCCATCGAGGTCAAAAAGGAGATGGTGAACGCTACTGCCGGCGGAATAAAAAGGTACGTTTTTATCCCGGCTACCGGGAATATTACTTGTAGTATTTCCATTTATTCCATTTATTGGACAGACACAACCTGAATGTTCTAATGCGAAGATGCAATATTGGGTTTGTATGTTGGCCGGTTAAGCCCGTTAAGCCCGTTAAGCCCGTTCGATAAGGAATTTAATCGGATTTCAATTCTCGACCGGCCAACGGACAAACGGGACAACGGGCTAACCTAATCATCACATGAGTATTATGGCTCGAATCACAACGCAGTTATCGGACACAAGATGAGCGTCCAGGGTTGCTTCTACTTGCCGAACGGACAGTGGGGATAGGAACACTCCTCACAGTCCTTACAAAGCCCTCCATGCCCAAGGAAAGCCAACTCCGCCTTACCGATTTTTTCGCCGGCCAGAATCCGGGGCAGCACCAGATCCAGCACCGTGATGCGGTGATGCAGACCGCAGGCCGGTACTCCCAGCAACGGCACATCCCCGATGTAGGCCGCCAAGAACATGGCCCCGGGGAGAACGGCTGCGCCGTAGTACATTTCAGTCGCTCCTGCCTGGCGTATTCCCTGGCGGGTGACATCATCCGGATCCACGCTCATCCCGCCGCTGAGCATCAGCAATTCGCAGCCGCGCTCGAGATGAGAACGGATGGCCTGGCTGATAAGCCCGGTATCATCCGGGGCAAATTCCAACCCGCCGATTTCGCAACCCAGAGCAGTTAACTTTTCAGACAGAATCGGAGCAAAACGGTCTTCAATCAGGCCATGATACACTTCATTACCGGTGATGACCAAGCCCACTTTAGCCGGCCGCAATACTCTGACCGAAAGGGTTGCACCGTTTTGTTGTGCAATGGCTGCCGCCCGCTCGATGGGCGCCCGTTTCATGACCAGGGGAATCGCGCGGGTAGCGGCCACCAGCGCGCCCTTTTTAACCAGGGTGTGATTGTGAAGGGTGGCACACATCACCTCATCAATCATGTTAAAGGCTGCCAGCGATGCAGTATCGACTGTGAAAAGGCCGTCTCTTTCAGCCAAAAGTTTTATTTTACCTTCCCGGGGCTCATTCTGCCATATAATTCCTTCTCCGGCCAGCCCTGCGGCTAATATGGCGGCCGCCTGATCTTCATGTATTTCGTCCTCAGCCAGGTCAATCAGATAAAGATGGTTTTTACCCAACTTCTGGAGGTGGCACAAATCTTCATTGCAAACCGTGTGGCCTTTTTGAAAGGCAGCGCCCTTGAATTCCCTGGGGCGAATTTCAGTAATATCATGGGCCAATTTCGTCCCCACCGCATCCTTGAGTTTTATTTTCTTGAGCACGATAATTTCTCCTTATGTTATTCTTAACATAACAGTTTATAAAAAAAATCAGTGTTTGAAACTAATACTTATCTGCGATGATTTACAGTACACACTATCCGAGCAATCCTCTCGCATTCGCCAGGGCGTTGACAAAAAGGTAGAGAAAGCAGATTATAATTGTAAAGCCACATGCGTAGTATAGTGTGCGCAAAGCCTTTGGAGCACTGCCGACCAGGGCGGTATGAAGGTTGCTATTTTGCTCCACTCGCTCAACCCATGCCGGTCTCTCATGGCGCGCTTTTTCCAGATCGACGCTGCCCTCAAACATAGCCAGATCCATAGGAAAGTTGTGCCGCCTAAGGTGTCCTATGAAAAAGTGAATTGTTGTTACATGGGCAATCGCCAGGATGGCTTCAATGCGATGAACCCACAACAGGACGTTAAGCACCCAGCCAGGTATGTAGCGGCTGAAAAAAATGGGATTGTACAAAACTAGCCCGGTTCCTCCGAGAAGGGTTATGCCCCAGAAGACCGCCAGGTAATCAAACTTTTCCCAATATCCCCAGCGATCGAACCGGGGCGCTTCCTTAATGCCCAGAAGCCAACCGATATGCTGAAGCGCCTGAAAAAGGTCTTCCTTGCGGGGGAGTAGAGAATCAGGGCCGTAGACACTTTTGGGAAAGCGCCGCCAATCAATGTGGATGAGAACGTATATTACGTGAACGCCCAAT
>CALZJV010000659.1 GCA_945787595.1 uncultured Desulfobacterales bacterium
TACAGCTTCACGAGATGATTTAAACCGCGAGATAAATGAACGCAAGAAGGTGGAAAAGGCGCTTCAGTTCACCAGGTTTTGCATCGATCATGCCAATGATATGCTTTATTGGTTTGATCCTAAAGGGAAGATCGTTGATGTCAATGATACCACTTGTAATAGACTTGGATATTCAAAAGAAGAACTCGTGTCGATGGGTGTGGAAGATGTCGATCCTTATATACAATTAGAAGAGTATGACCGAATTTGGCAGGATCTGAAAAAACGTGGAACCTCGAAAGTAGAAACTGTTCACCATGCTAAAAATGGAGAACCGATTCCGGTGGAGATCACACTCAGTCATATTACATTTGATGGCAAAGAGTACAATTGTGCTTTCGCCCGCGATATCTCTGAACGCAAACAAGCCGAAGAAGAACTGCAAAAGAGTATGCGGGAGCTTGATGAACGTGTAAAAGAATTAGATTGTCTTTTTGAGATTTCCCGCCTGGTTGAGAAAAGAAGGCTTTCTCTTGAGGAAATACTTCAGGGGATCGTAGGCCTTATACCGCCTGCCTGGCAGTACCCGGATATCACCTGCGCCCAAATTAGTTTAAATAGGAAAGAGTTTAAAACGCATAATTTTAAGGAAACGAATTGGCAACAAGTCAGCGATGTCCTTGTCCACGGCGTGCCGAGCGGCAAATTGGTGGTTGGTTACCTTGAAGAGCGGCCGCAAAGCGATGAAGGTCCCTTCCAAAAAGAAGAGCGGGCGTTGCTCGATGCCGTCGCTGAGCGAGTGGGCAGAATTATAGAGCGCAAATGGGCGCAGGATGCCTTGCGTAAGAGTGAAGAAAAATTCCGGGAGCTTATGGAAAACATGCATAGCGGCGTGGCTGTTTACGAAGCTGTGGCCGGTGGCGAAGATTTTGAAATCAGAGATTTTAACCGCAGTGGCGAAAAAATAGAAAAAATCGCTAGAGAAAAAATAATCGGCCGCCGTGTTACAGAGGTTTTCCCTGGCGTAAAGGATCTTGGAATCTTTGATGTCTTTCAAAGGGTTTGGAAGACCGGTATGCCTGAATATTTCTCTGGCGGTGTTTACCAAAATCATCGAAATCCCCCCAGCTGGAGAGAAAGCTATGTCTATAAGCTATCCTCTGGAGAAATCGTCTCAGTTTATCAAGATGTTACCGAGCAAAAGCTGGCCCAAAAAGCATTGGAAGAAAGTGAGAAAAGATTTCGCGATTTGGTAGAGAACTCCCTCACCGGAATATCCATTGTTCAGGATAATCGAGTGGTTTATCAAAACCGGGAACAGGAGAGACTGCTGGGTCCTTTGCCACGGTCGTATTTACTGGCCGATTTTGAAAAAATCCATTCAGATGATGTAGAAACGGTGAAACGCTTAAGTCAAAGGATAGACAAGGGAGAGATTCAAACGCTTGAGACAGAGTTTCGATTTTATGCCAAAGGCCCGAAAAAAGGCAGCAAGAATTTGAAGTGGGTTTACTGTCGGGCTTTATGGACCGAATATAAGGGCAAAGAAGCAATCTTGATCAATATGATTGATATGACCAAAGCCAAGGAGCTGGAACACCTCTTAACCATTCAGGACAAAATGGCTTCGCTGGGTCGCGTAGCAGCCGGTATGGCGCATGAAATACGAAATCCCTTATCGGGGATTAATATATATCTAAACACGCTAAAAAAACTCTATCATAAGAATGGAAGTGAGGAAAAAGTTAAACAAATTCTGGGACAGGTCCAATCGGCCTCCCACAAAATTGAATCTGTTATCCGCAGGGTTATGGATTTTGCCAAACCCGGTGAACCTAAGTTGGCTTTAATAGATCTGAATAGACCGGTTACGGAAGCCATAAACCTCAGCGCCGTCACCCTGCGAAAAAGCGGGATTGCACTTGAAAAAACCCTGTCTGAGAATTTACCCCCATGCAATGCCGATCCAACCCTGATTGAGGAGATGGTCCTGAATCTACTGAATAATGCCGCTGCAGCCATGAAAACGATGGCGGAGGGCAAGAAAATCGTCGTAACCTCATCCGTGGAGGGCGATGGTATTATTCTGAAGGTTTCAGATTCAGGCCCGGGCATAGCGCCTGCAATCAAAGATAAAATATTTGATCCCTACTTTACAACGAAATCGGATGGCACCGGCATCGGCCTTAGTATATGCCATAGAATTGTTACCGATCATGGTGGATCCTTAACTGTCTCAGACAGTGATTTGGGCGGTGCTGAATTTCGGATAGAAATACCAATTAAAAGGCAGATTCTCGATTCTTGATCCTCGATTCTCGACTTTAGAGAAAAAATGGATAACCCAAAGAGCAGAAGACTTACGTTATATAAGCTCGAAGTTAAAAGTTATTATTTCAAAATATTTTGTTAGAAACTCTATCCAGTAACCAGTATCCAGAAACAAGGATCCAGTTATGATTTCATATTCAATCTACATCGTTGATGACGAGAAAACGATCACTGATAGTGTAACCATGGCCTTTGAGGACGCCTACCAGATCAAGGCATTTTCGGATGCAGAAACGGCCATTGCGCAACTAGAAAAAGACCCACCGGACCTGATTCTGCTCGATATTGGACTGCCGGGTATGAATGGGATCGATGCGCTACGCCACATCAAAGATGTTTACCCGAATATTCTGGTTATTATGATCACTGCCTATGAAGATGTCGACACCGTCATTTCGGCTATGAAACTGGGTGCCTATGATTACGTCGTCAAACCGCTGTATATGGATGGTTTGGAAGTCAGCATTCGAAATGCCTTGGACACCATCCGATTAAGAAAGGAGGTTCGGACGCTTCAGGAAAAACATCTAAAGGAGCACATCCCCTGTTTTATCGCCGAAAGCAATGCCATTCAGGATGTCATGGAATTTATCAAAATGGTGGCCCAAAGTCCTGATACACCGATTCTTATCATGGGTGAGACCGGGACTGGAAAGGAATTGCTTGCCAGTGCTATTCATTACAACAGTCCTAATTTCAAAGCCTCGTTTGCCACGGTGAATTGCGCTGCCATTCCCAAGGATCTAATTGAAAGTGAGCTTTTTGGCTATGAAAAAGGAGCCTTCAGTGGAGCCGGGGCAACCGGCAAGAAAGGGCTCATTGAAGAGGCCGCCGGGGGAACCCTCTTTTTGGATGAAGTCGGTGACCTGCGTCTGGAAGCTCAAGCCAAGCTGCTGCGGTTTCTGGAACTTGGTGAATTTTACAGGGTAGGTGGGACCAAGAAACACCATATAAACACCCGGGTGATTTCCGCCACTAATAAAGATATAGACCAGATGATGGAGGACGGTCAGTTTAGAAAAGATCTGTATTTTCGTTTAGGCGTGATAAAAGTGAAAGCCCCTTCCTTAAACGAGCGTCCTGATGACATTATCCCATTGACTAAATATTTTTTGCAAGAATTCAGCCAAAAGTTCGGCAAAAAATTTAGCGGGATTTCCTCAGACGCCGAAACCGTCTTGCTGGCTCATAACTGGATAGGTCATGTGAGGGAATTAAAAAATCT
>CALZJV010000660.1 GCA_945787595.1 uncultured Desulfobacterales bacterium
TATTAGAAACAGATTTAATGAAAATCAGAGGAGATCAAATGAAGACTAAATTAATTTTTATCATTATCGTTCTTGGTGCGTTCATTACTTACGGTGCCGGCAAGGCAACCGCTGGTAATCCGAAGGTCGAGATGGAGACCTCCAAAGGTAAATTCGTGATTGAGCTTTTACCGGAAAAGGCGCCTGAAACCGTGAAAAATTTTTTGAATTACGTTGGCGCCAAATTTTATGACGGTACCATCTTTCACCGGGTGATCCCAAATTTTATGATTCAGGGCGGCGGTTTTACCTCGGACATGAAAAAAAAGTCTGCCGGCACACCGATAAAAAATGAAGCGGCTAACGGTTTGAAGAATGACCGCGGCACGATTGCCATGGCGCGCACCGGTGATCCGCACAGCGCGACCGCGCAGTTTTTTATCAACGCCGTCAACAATGATTTCCTGAATCACAAAAGCAAAACTCAGCAGGGCTGGGGCTATGCGGTCTTCGGTAAGGTAATTAAGGGAATGGAGGTCGTCGATGCCATATCTGCAGTGAAAACCGTCACGCGTGGAAGGTTCCGTGATGTTCCGGCTGAAACCATTGAAATACGTAAGGCCGTGGTGTTGAAATAAGACAGGGTACTGGATGCTGGTTACTGGATGCTTGATACTGGATTTACGAGGTAATCTGTCGATTTTTATAACTAAAGATACTCGTGGTGCAGGATAGTCTCCGGAAAAATGGCCATGGTATTGCGCTGGCGGAACAGATCGCCAAGGAAGCCGAATCGGTTGGAGCGGCAGGGGCTCTATTTGCTGTTGATGTGGTGTTTTGCCAGGTAGCTGACGACCTTTTGCAGATGGCGGGGTACTGATTCACCAAAAAAATTAATCATAATGGAGTTGAGATGTTTTCTGAGCACCGAGTATGAAAAGTGACGGGATGCAATGCTGTAATTATTCCCTACCGTTTTTTCTTTTCTTTGGGGCGATTCTAATATTCCTCTGACAACTTGAACTGTTTTCTTGGTGAGAAATCCGTCCATGATGGCTAAATCAAAACCCAGGGGCTCAATATCTCTTACAAAATTGGCATAACGATTCACCAGAATGGGTTTTTTAAAGTATATGGCTTCCAGAAATGCATTGCCGAACCCTTCAAAAAGGCTGGGATATGTAATGAAATCGGCATGGGGGTAAATATCCCAGAGAGAATACGGCTTTTGTGAATCCACCGAATCCGTCCAGGGACTTGAAATTCGAGTTTTTACCAGCCGGAGGTCTACTCCATGGTCACTCGCAAATTCTATAATCCAGTCGGGATAATCAAAACCTTCATCACCGGCTTCATGGGATATTACCAATTTGTAGTGGGGATTATTAAGCGCTTTAATCAGTTCAATGGCATATTCAATACCTTTTCTTTTTACAATCCGGGTCGGCTGTAAAATGATGACGTCGTCTGGTTTTAAATCGATCGATTCCCTGAAATCCGCGGTGTGCTTTGTATCAACTGCAGGCGGATTTTCAAAATCGAGAACGTTGGGAATAATGGCAGATGAAATCCCTCTTCTATGAGCCAGCTCTTCCCTGGCGGCGGAATTAATGACCACATGTTCGATATTGGGCAGGTTGGGAGGAAAGGCCATTTGGAGGTAATCATTGACTGCATTCACTGTAAAACGAACCCGTTCCCAGTAAAAATCATGATGGTGCGCAATCGTGGGAAGCTGGGTTTCCGCAATCGTCTCCGTTAAAGCCAACCCCAAGGGGATGTTCATCGGGATGGTAAGCGCATTTTCGGCAATCAAAAGGTCGAGGCTGAAGCGTTCGATAAACTGGTGCAGTTTAACTTTCAAATGAGATCTGGAATCATGAATCGATTTCGTAACCGAAGGTTTTCGTCCTTTTCTTCCGAAAACCTGCTCATCAATCGAAATATTGAATTCGTGCTTAAAATGGGCTTCAGGAACAAGAAAACTCTTGTCCGGATTCTTATCCAGCTCACCTGCGAACCAGAAGCAGCGGTGCCCGTTTTTCGCAAAAATTTCCGCCCATTTGCTTGACTCCAAGGTAACCCCGTCTGCACCCGCATAGCGCGTTGAGACAAATCCAATGTTCTTGCTCATCAGAACCTCTTGAATCTATTGATATAATTTAACGTCTCTAAAACTAAAAATTCGCTCAAAATTAAATTGGCAGGTTTACCGATCGGGTTTAGGTTGGATTTGAAAGATCTCTGGGATTCGGGAGTCAATTAGAATCTTGCCACGTTTGCGGCTAATGCGGAATCCAGCATCAACCTTTTGGCAAATTTCATATATTTCATTACGATGGCCCGAACGGCAAGCTGCAAGGCATATTGCCGAATCGGTTTTTCCAGTAAATAAGTCACATCGGAGGATATGCACCTATCCACAACCTCATTACTGGCATCGCCGGTGATAATAATACAGTCTTCATGCGCTGCGGGAAATTTGTCCTTAATCGTATCGAGAAAAGCAAATCCGCTTTGATCGCCAAGATAGACATCCACTATGAAAATTCCAACCCCAACCTCACGGCTCAGACAATATGATATTGCTTCATCAACATCGTCAAAGGCAATTATCTCACCCCACTCATAGAATGTTCTTAACATGCTTGAGAGAACCTTGCACATGCCATGATCGTCATCGATAACTATAACGTCCAATTCACCAGACATACCTTACCGTCACTATCTAAATCATATAGGGGCTGGAAACCATCACTGATGTTTGTATTATTTTCGTTGAGAAGAAGTCACTTTATGAGAACAGGGTGCGCTACAATTCTGATTTGTGTATCGATTTCAGAAGCAGCCCAATAGATGGAAGCGTTGATTGAACTTCGACAAGACAAGGTATAACTGGTGAGAATGGTTGTCAACCTCGATTTTTGGTACATGTTTAGAAATTATTAGCAAATTTAAAATAACGCATCGGATGGACGGCAGCTGTGAAAATGGAAAAACGGCGGCCGCCCTAAGCATCCTTAACCCAAGGCATGTTCAATGTCGGCAATGAGATCATCCGCATCCTCAATACCGACAGATAACCTCATAAGACTTTCCGTGACACCCAACTCTGCTCGCTGTTCATCGGTCAGTTTGGCATGGGAGGTGGCCACCGGTGCACATATGATGGTTTCAACGCCACCGAGACTGAGCGCCGGTCGTATCAAGTTCAGATTTCTTAAAAATCTATGGGGATCGATTTTTTGATCGTTCAGTTCAAATGACAGCATCCCGCCAAAGGCCCGCATCTGTTTGCAGGCAATATCAAAACCCGGGTGATTTTCCAGGCCGGGGTAATTCACTTTCCGAATGAGGTCGTTCGTCAGCAGGTACCTGGCAATTTCCAGTGCATTTTTATTTTGCTTCTCCACCCTGAGTCCCAGGGTTTTTAAACTTCTTTCGATAAGATAGCAGGTCATTGCATTCAGGTTGCCACCTGAATTGGCCGCAAATCCCTTGATTTTTGCGATCAAATTTTTAGCAGCCAAAACGGCGCCACAGCAAGGCGCCACAGCAAATATCGCTGTGGCCGCCGATATATTTTGTTCCGCTGTGGATGACAATGTCAATTCCGTAATCCAGCGGATTTTGATTGATGGGCGAGGCAAAGGTATTGTCAATCGCGGTTAAAATATTTTTAGAATTTGCGAGTTGGGCCACCGCCGCGATATCTGTGACCACCAGCAGTGGGTTGGAGGGTGTTTCAATGTAGACGATTCTGGTGTTATTACGAACAGCATTTTCAATCTCTGCGAGATTGCTGGATACAAAAGAATATTGTAGGCCGAATCTATCAAAGTCAGCGGTGGCAAAATGGTGAGTCCCGCCGTAAATATCTTTTTGCAGAATGATGTGATCCCCGCTTTTTAGCAGGGAAAAGATTACGGTACTGATGGCGGCCATGCCCGAGCTGAAGATCAAACCGTCCTCTGCGTTTTCCAAGGCACATAATTTATCGATGACAGTTTTCTGATTGGGTGTATTGAAATACCGGGGATAGACATTTTCCGGTATATCAAGATATTCAAAGGAAGAAGAGGTGAAAATCGGCGTATTGACTCCCTTGGTTTCTGGGTCCACGTAAGTTCCGCTGTGAACGCACTGTGTATCCTTTTTCATAATATTGCCCTCCCGACAGTGTAATGATGAGTCCCTGGCAGCGACGATATAATATTCGCGTTTGGATTTCAACCCGCACCTTTAATACGCCGGTTCTGGTCTTACATTATTTAAAAAGATTGAGAAACCGCCATAAAAATGGCTGATTAAAAAAGACAAGGAGATCCAATATGAATATTCGGCGTATGGTCTTAACCATAATCATACTGGCCGGTTTGCCGGCCGCTGTCGCCTATACTGATAAATTACCTCAATTCGGAACCCACACCCGGGATCAATTTCAAGATTACTGGTACAACCACGGAGCGGAAATTTCCCGTTTTTCTTTGCAGCAGATGCGCTACGGAGAAATCCACGAAGGGGATGCCATTCTGGTGTTTGTGACTGAAAAAATGAATCCCGACATTCAGATCAAAGCGGATCATCCCGGCGCACAAGACATCGCTATCTTAAAATTAAATGCGGTCAGAAAATTTTTCACCGGCATCTATCCGTATTCAATAATGACTTCGATTTTTGCACCGGTGGATGTTCAACAATATCCGCTGCCGCTTAAAATCAGCTCTTCAACTCAGGAATGGTGCGGTCATGTTTACACGCAGATGAACTTGAATGAAAATGAATACCGGGTGAGAATGCATTCATACTTTGAAGGTGAGGGGGACCGGGATTTTAAAGTCCAAAAAGTCATTCCCGAGGATGCGCTCTGGACATTAATTAGACTCGCCCCGGCCAGCCTGCCGCGGGGTGAGTTTTTCATGACCCCCGCTGCGGTGTATGCACGCTTGGCGCACCGTCCGCTAATGGTCCAAAAGGCTGTTTCAGATTTCTCTCTAACCGGTGAAAAAAGTCTTGAAGGAAACCCGTTGGTAATTTATGAAATTAATCTTCCCGATGAGCAGCGAACGCTTCGCATATATTTTGAAAAAAATTTTCCCCACCGCATTCAAAAGTGGCATGAAACCTACCGGGGTTTAACCGGTATGGGAGCCAAGGTTCTTACCACCAGCGCTACCCGGACACATACAATTATGGATCCTTACTGGAAGCATCACACAAACAAAGACCGCAGGCGGCTTGAAACTCTTGGCCTCCGTGCTCGTGAAATGGGAAATAAATGAATTCGGAATGGGGAAGGCGGAATTCGGACGGTGGAAGGTTTATTGAAGAAAAAATGAACACCCGCCTGCCATGCATAGTGCTATGGGTGGTGCATAGGGCCTTATCGGTTTTTTTGGCAACATTTTCATGAAGGTTTCAGGTGTCGGGTGTCGGGTGTCAGGTGTCAGGTTTCAGCCCTGCCGCTGGTCAAAAAAACGACCGGCCTGATCGAAAAAGAAACTAAGGTATTAAAAACGGGAGAGTGTCTCCATAAGCGCTGAAATAAGTTTTTTAGTGTAGGGTAGCCCACCGTGGCTGCCGATAAAAGTCGGCACGGTGGCCGACTCTACTTGCATGATGAAGTTTCATACAAGCGCCGCCGCTGTCCTGAAACCTGACACCCGACACCTGAAACCAATAATTTGCAATCGTCAATATTCAATTCCGGCTCGTCCGGATTATGGATTGGTTATACAATGATCAGGGTCGGTCCCGCAGGTTCAAGCGGATTGGGAAATCTGAAAGGTGTTAACAAGGTCGCCGAGATGGATCTGGATTGCATGGAGGTTGAATTCACCTACGGCGTTCGCATGGATCTCAAAACCGCCAGAGCCGTCGGTGCACTGGCAAAAGAAAAGGGGATCATACTTTCCGTTCACGCACCTTACTATATTAACCTGGCTTCGGATGAGAAGGAGAAGTTGGTTGCCAGCAAGAAACGAATCCTGGCCTCCTGCGAGCGGGCCCAGGCCATGGGCGCGCAAAACGTGACCTTTCATGCCGGGTTCTATCAAAAGCGGACCCATGAAAAGACCTATCAGTTGATTAAAAAAGCGCTTACGAACTTGAAAAAAACCATATCGCGAAAGCGTTGGCAGGTGACGCTTTGTCCGGAAATAACCGGCAAACCATCCCAGTTCGGATCTTTGGAGGAGCTCTTGCGTCTGAGAAAAGAAACCGGTTGCGGGCTAACCGTTGACTTCTCCCATTTATATGCCAGGCACCGGGGGGACGTTGACTATGGCCGAATTCTGAACAAGCTGCCCAAAAAATTCCATGCTCATTTTTCCGGCATAGAATACGGTGATAAAGGGGAAAGAAAGCATATCAGAACTACGGAAAAATTTTTCAGGCCCCTGGCAAAGGAATTGGTCAGGCGAGATTTGGATATCACAATCATCAACGAATCGCCCAGTCCCTATGAGGACGCCGTCATGATGAAGAAAGAGTTGCAGATGCTGGAAAAGAAAGGTTCATAGTGCAAGACTTAAGCC
>CALZJV010000661.1 GCA_945787595.1 uncultured Desulfobacterales bacterium
AAAAATGTTAATTATAATCTATTGGAAACTATCACAATAGTATCAAAAAGCCTTTACCGGTATGATACTTATATACACGACGCGGAAAATAGTAAATCCGGCCGGGAATTATGGACAACGTTTAAAGCGCAACGAGAAAAAGAATTATCGAAGCTCCTTAAAGAATTAAAAAATCAGATCGATAGCGGAATGCTGGCTTTGGAATAACATTTCATTTACCAAAATACACGTATGCCGCACAGGTAAATAGCGACAATGCGGTCTAACCAGCCACGTCGAACTGACCGACAACCAGCGGCGCTTCGCTTGCTGGTTGTCGGCAGCTCACGTGGAACGTTAAGCTTTCAGATTCGTGTAATCTGCTATAAAAACCAACTATCTCTGGCTGTTATTTTTCGCAGATACCAACAAATCGGCAATAATTCAAGGCCAAAAAAACCGGTGATATCATCCATCCCAGGTCTTAGGCCTGAATTTCCGGGTAGAAGCACCGGTTAAACCTTCACTTTTCGGAAACTGAAGCTTCATGCACGGTATCAAGCATCAAATCCATCCTTCCTTTTCATCGACACATCCCATCCACTACTATCACATGTGGTATATATCCATTCGAATTGATTCATAATACTATATCAATATTGTAATAGTTTTTAGGTAATTTATCCCACAATTTCACATATCTTGGTATGAATTAGCACACCTATTTTTGCCCCACAATTGATATAACTGTCTAACATTCATATCATTATGTCATATCTGGTTGATTTTGCATGATTTATGCATATTAAGATGAGTTAAAGCTAAACAAAGAATATCATACAGAGCCAATCCTGCCGCATGAGCGGATCAGTGTAACAAAAACATATATTTTCAAATCTCCTTGAAAGCTGCAAAGAAAAAATGAATAAGAATTCCGTACTGATCCTAACCACGGACAGTGACTTCTATCAATACATCAAGCAAGCGATTCCAGGCGAAGCGAAGAGCCTATCGGCTCCGGTTTCACGAGGGACTACGCTATACGCAGGAAACGTTGAGCGTTAAAGCGATCTCCGGGGGAAAATGCCGGTGGTGATTGTGATGAGAGTCTCCGGCTCGAGTATTTCATGCAATGACTGGCAAGAACCTATCGGAAAGGAAACATCATGGAAACGACCTTCATATCCAAAGAAAACGGCCAGGGCCGATGACCTCATCCAACTCATACGTCGCAAGGTCATCACAGGCAAAAATATCACAATATAATTCAGAGAGGTATTATCAGTGAAAACAGAAACTGCAGGGAAAATTAAGTATGGAGTTTGGAGTCTTATTGCTGGGGCAGTCATAGCAATGATCATCGGTTTTGCGTGGGGGGGTTGGACAACCGCCGCCACTACCCAAAAGATATCCGAAGAGGCGGTCTTGGCGAGTCAGGCGGCGATCTGCGTTGCCCAATTTATGAAGGAACCGAATCATGAGGAGAAACTTAAAGAGTTAGGGGAAATAAGTAGCTACCAGAGATCTGGTTTCATTGAAAAAGGGGGCTGGGATAAAATGCCCGGGCAGGAAAAGGCTGACTATGGAGTGAGCCGAGCATGCACCGATGGGCTTGAACTTCTTATCAAAAAATGAATTGGCTGTTAAAGGTAACTCATATATGGGTTACCTTATTTTAATAAAAAGGGACGGTCGCTTTACTTGTTTGACCTCTGTCATATTCTGCCGAGAGTCGCAACTTTAGTCATCCTTGGGAGAATCATAGACGGGAAAAAACTTTGTTGGCAAGGACCATACAACGAACATATGGGGTCTTGGGGCCATATTTAGACTGTAAATATACCGTGAAATGGCATTCCTCGCGATGGTTACTGAAAGCAAACGATAGTTGTGTGATCTGCTACCCGAACACCCTCCTTCACATTGATGTGTTGTTTAAATCCCATTTAGCCTGGGCTTTTTTTCAGTTCTAAAACCTCCGATAACTCCAAAAAAGCTGGAATTATTAAAGGCCATAAGAATTTAAGATATCCTCAATCCCAGTTTTCAGGGCATAACGGACGATACCTGCTACAAAGCTTGAATTATTTAAGGTTAGAAAAACTTAAGATATACTCAATCTCAGTTTTCCGTGCAAAAAAAAATATTTCTGCTATATATCTGCAATTAAATAAGTAGCTTAAACAGAGTGATACTCAAATGATATCTTGAAACGAGCAATCGTTTTTTGCCGAACTGTACCTTTAAATTTAATCACACCTCAAAATCCAGCTTTTAACTGTGCGCAAAAGTCAAAGCTCTTAGGAAATCCCTTGACAACACATACTTTCTCACCAATATTCATAGGGGAAAAAATTACGGTCCTGGTTTAAATCCGGCATTAATTTTTTCGTGGACTCGCTCAGCTAATTTCTATTTGAATTGGATACATTTAAAATGACCAACGATATTATTTTTTCACCGTTTAAATTAAATTCCTTCACTTTAGATAATCGAATTGGTGTTGCGCCCATGACGAGGATGTCATCGCCGGGTGATAGCATTCCGCGTAAGGATGTGCTCGATTTTTTGGTACGACGAGCTGAAAACGGTGCCGCCATTGTTTATACAGAGGCGATTGTGACTGACTATGAGAGCGCCCAGGGCTATCCGGGGCAGGCGCGGTTTATTACCCAGCGCCAGATTGAGGCCTGGAAGCCGGTTGTCGAAGCCATCCGGAAAGAAGGTGCCGTCTCTATCATGCAGATGTTTCACTGTGGACGCATGGCCTGGCCGGAAATTAATCCTGCCAACCGCGTCATCGCGCCAAGTGCGATTAGCCCCAAGCAGAAGAACCCCTTAACCGGCGAACCCTATCCGGTCCCTGATGAGATGAGCATCTTTGACATCGAACATGTGATAACCGGCTTTGTTGAAACAGCCAGAGGCGCTATTGCGGCGGGCTTTGACGGCATAGAGGTACACGGTGCCCATGGATATTTGATAAACAATTTTCTGTCTTCTTATTCCAACCGGAGAACCGATGAATACGGCGGCTCTGTTGAGAATCGATACCGTTTTGCCCATGAGATCATTCAGGCCGTGCGCCAGGTAGTTCCGCCGGACCGTTTGCTGACCTTCAGGATCTCCAACTGGGGTGTCGCCGACATGGAAGTATCCCTGTTTGAAGACAAGCCGGAATGGCAGCAGATCATAAAGATGCTGTCAAAGGAGCCCATCGATGCCATTTCAGTTTCCACCTATGATTACAGCGCGAAGGCGTTTGGCACCGATCAAACCATGGCACGAATTACACGAGAAGCGACAGATTTACCCCTTATGATATGCGGCAAGATTTATGACCGCGCAACCGCAGAGGATGCGCTAAAGGATGCCGATATAATTCTCAGCGCCAAATCGATTTTATTAAATCCCGACTGGGTTGATGATATTCGCCAGAGCAAAGAACTTCCCCTGTATAAATCCGAAGACGCTAATGTCGCCTACACCGATGAGCCCCTTCCTTAACAAAAGGGATGAAGGGGCATTAATCCTTATTTTGATGT
>CALZJV010000662.1 GCA_945787595.1 uncultured Desulfobacterales bacterium
TCGAACTGGTGGATATCTATAAGGGTGTCATCCCATTTATCATTTTGCAGTTGATCGGGTTGATCATCATTGCCATATGGCCGCAACTGGTAATTTGGCTGCCGGCTGTTGCTTACGGTTAATGCCTGGGGTGGGGGATACGCTCGAAACTCGTAACTTCATTTTTGGAAACTAGTAGGTTTTGTAACAATAGCGGTTCAAAATGGTTGAAACCAGGTAATATTGCAGTTGATCGAACACCTATTGCAGCGCTTCGGTTTCCAGTTTCCGTTATCAAAAATTAAACAAAGGCAGCACACCATGGAAACTAAATATCCTAGAGCAATTCTGGTCATGATGTTTTTGATTCTGGCGGGAGGGTTTATTATCCAGGGAACGACTTTTGCAGCAGAACCCTATCATCTCGGGATCGCTCTCGGTCTTTCCGGCACCGGTGCGCCATACTGTGAAGAGGCTGTCGAAGGCCTTGAAATCGCCGTGAATGAGATCAATGCCCAGGGCGGTCTCCTTGAAAAACATCGCATCATACTTTTCATTAGAGATACCCAGACCCGGCCTAAAACGGCAACCGAAGTGGTTAACAATCTGATTCGGAAAGACCGGGTGCAGTGCATCATCGGAACCTATTCAAGTGCCTGCGCCCTGGCCATCAAACCGCTATGCCGGGAAAATAAGGTGCTCCACATTGCGCCCATCAGTAATTCTGAGAACATCACCAAAATTGATCCCAGTCCATATACCTATTCAGTTGTGCCCAACACCTATATGATGTCAAGGGGTGTGGTGATGGGGGTGGCAAAGCTGGCGAAAGATTTGGGGTGGAAGACGTATGTTACGATTGCCTCGGACTATGCCTGGGGCCGGTCGAATCAGGAGATTCAAGTGCAGCTGTTCAAGACCATCGCTCCGGATTTAAATCTGCTGGATGCCTATTGGCCGCGCCTTGGACAAAACCGGTTTAATTCCTTTATCGTAGCCATCGCGGCTAAGAAACCCGATTTTATCCTCAGTTCCATTGCCGGAGCGGATAATGCTTTCTGGATGCGGGATGCCAGGGACTACCGCCTGTTCAAAGAAATCGCCTATCCCGGGGGACTGATCAGCGTCACAGAGTTGATAACCCAGGCTAGAGGTATTCGGCGGGGTCTCTACGGCAGGTGCCGGGCGCCCTTCTTTGCGCACTTGGATGTTACCATGATGACCAATTTTGTAAAAAACTACCGGGCCAAGTTTGACCGCTATCCCAGCGATTGGGCTGTTTTGCTTTATGATGCGGTGTATGCCCTGAAACAGGGGATCGAAAAGGCCGGCAGCATTGACATTGAAACGGTCAAAGACGCTATGAAAGGAATGACTATCGATACGACCCGCGGGAGGCTGTTCTTCCGCGAAATCGACAACCAGCTGAGCTGTTCGGCCTACTTCGGACGAGTCGCCGACGATCCCGACTTTTCCTTTCCAATCTATCACGATTTGCTGGAACTCAAAGCTGCGGATATCTGGCGCCCAGATGCCGAAATTTTATCTGATAGAAAACAATAGCTTGGTCACTGGTTCGGCCTCCAGCGGATCATTTGTCTTCAACAACAACCAATGACCGGCCTTCCGCCTGAGGCGGAACAAATGACGACTATCTCAGCCGGAGGCAGTGCGCTTAATTCTGACCCAAACGGCCTCTACAAAAACCGAGGCACAGATGACGACAATCGCCAGTACCTGCCAGGGGGTAAGCACCTGGCTGAGAAACAATACGGCCAGAAAAGCTGCTATCACCGGCTTGAGAAAGAAAAGATAGCTTCCCCTTGTGATATCGGGGACCGCTGCCACTGCCAGCCCACCGATCCAGAGAAACTGAGTGATCGTCGTATTCCACAATGCAATGGTTAGCAGCGAAGCTGATTGTGCCGGCGGGCGACTGAAAAGGGTTGCCGGGTTGACCCAGATTTTCCAAAATAAACCTACCACCAACCACAACCCGAATGCCCCCAATGTCAATGTTATCGCTGTGATTCGCAATGCTCCGTACTTGGCTATGATCGGGCGGACCATCACGGTGTAGCCGGCCACCACGGCTGCACACCCCAGGGCCATCAGCACGCCGATAAAGCTTTGACCGGTGCCGGACAGCTTGGCCAGGTAGCCGTCGGTGATCAGCAGGGCCACCCCCAGCATGGCGCTGATGCCACTGATGATTTTGGCTCCGGAAAAGGGTTGCTTGTTAAGCCACAAGTTTATCAGACCGACAAAAATCGGAATGGTGGTCACCATGGTGGCTACCTGGGGCACGGAGGCAAAATCAAGCGACCAGTGAAACAGCAGGTACCCTAAGGCAACCCCGAGGACCGACAACCAGACGAGTCGGATTCCGTCGGTCTTAAACGGTTCTAACAGGTTGCGGGAGGAGGGGAAGATAAGCGCAAGGATGAGAAGCCCAAACCCGCCCAGGAGAAACCGCCAGACCGACAACTCGGGGCCGGCAACCCCTGAGAGTACAGCCACGAATTCGCTCGAAGCATGCCCGGTTACACCTAAAATAACAGCCAGATAGGCCACCAATGAGGACTTATGCCAGATACCCATTCAGGAGACCTCCCTTGTGAAATACAACAAGCTGTCAGCCAATGATTCTGGGCGCTCCGCCGGGATGAGGTGACCGGCGTCCGGCATGTCGACCCGTTGGCCCTGGGGAAGCCGGGAAAACAGATCATCCACAACATCCGGTTCTAGAAATACATGATCTTGCAATCCGGTAATAACCAATACGGGTAAATTTAGGCGCTCATACGGAAGATCCCAGTCAGCTTCTCTACCGGCCTCGGCCAAAAGTTTGTAGTGGCCGGATTCAGGGGACAGGGACGCGTATTCCGGTTCGGGCTTCAAAAAGTTGGAACGATTCATCGCCAGCCAATCATCGTTCATCAAAAGCGGCAGGAACAAATCGCGGAAAAGATCCAGGCCTCCGACCTCGACCGCCCGGACCAGCGCATCGCCGATCCAATTGAGTCTCGGGCCTTCCCGTCGCAGCGTGTTGATTAACACCAGCCCGAGGGCCTCAGCCCCCATTAACCAAGCTCGGGCAGCAAAAAGACCGCCGATAGAAAGACCCACCATAATCGGGCGCGGGGGGTTGAGTTCAGCCATAAGCTGTATGGCGTCATTGACAATCAGATCAACATCCAACTTGAGGCCGGGTGAAAACTTGCTGTTGGTCTGGCCCCTTAAATTATAAGTCAGGGTGCCGTGTCCGGACTCTCGAAGCCTTGGCCCGATGATGGTTTCCCAGCTATTGGTATCACCGGTCAGGGCATTGAAAAAGATAAACGTAAATCCGCTGTCTGCTTTCGGTGCTTTATACTCAAAATACAGACTATCCTGGGGGCCGAGTTGAAAATCAGGCATATCATATCCTCCCTGTCGGCTAATGGGCCGAAAACCTATTTAGTGCCCAAATCGATTTTAACCGATTTATGGATGGGCACTATTTAAGATTATTTCTTTTATGTGTTTCTAAATGAACCCGAATTTAAGGGAGATATGCCCCAGTTGTCAAATAAAATTGTGAAGGGTTTCAAATAAATATAAATGGCATCGCAATAATTTGCTTGAAACCGAAGCATGTTTATTTTAAAGCCTATACTAGATATTAGGATAAAGGAGGCAAAATATGGTTCCGGAAATTAAAAAAATTCTCTTTGCTACAGATCTTTCTAAAAATTCCCGTCACGCATTTAATTATGCCGTAAGCGCTGCTGACAAATATGGGGCAACCATCACTATCCTGCATGTAATGGAGGAAATATACCCATCTGCCAACATACATCTAAAAAGCTTTATCGGTGAGGAAAGTTGGCAGGAACTGCAGGAAAGCCACGAACAGGAAGCCAGACAAATTCTCATCGGAAAAAAGAAAGAAGGGGCTATGATCCGAGAAGCGCTGCACGAATTCAGTAAAGAAGCTCAAAAAGATCATGCGCAATGCGAAATTATGACTGACGACATTATTGTCGCAAGAGGCAATGTAGTCGACGAAATTCTCGCCGAAACTCAAGCAAGAGGGATTGACTTGCTCGTCATGGGTTACCATAGCCGAATTAAACTGGAGGACACAGTAATGGGCAGCACCACCCGAAGGGTGCTGCGGCGAAGCAGAATACCTGTCCTGTTAGTACGTCTGCCTGAAGAAGTGTAATAAGGTGGCAAAGCCTGAGGTCAAACAGCCTATGGCCAACTACCCATTCTTTGCTTTCATTTTTTTCTTTCTGTGCTGACTTCCGTTGCATGATGGCTACATGTCTCTTTTTTGCGACATATTTTCTATGGCAATTCATATTTTCTATGACTACAGAAACCGACATTCAGCGAATTTCTATAGGAAACCGCTTTAATTCTCTGCAAGTAAAAGCCTTGGGAGCAACTGAAGATTACAGAAATTTTAGAATTTTTTGGCATAAAATTCGCTATGAGAATTAATGAGTGAGTTTGTGTTTATTTCGTTAGCCTATCGCGCCAATCATTTTATCAGGCAAGCATCCTGACCATTGGGTATCATGTCAACTATAATAGGAGTTTTGAAATGAATATCGGATCACTATTTTCCCGACATGCCCGCTACCGTCCCAACCATCTCGCTTTTGTGTTTGAGGAGCAGCGGTTGACGTGGGGCGAATTGAACCGGAGCATCAATCGGTTGGCCAAACTGCACGGAGTTGTATGAAACGTATTGGGCAGTGGCGAAAATCGGAGCAGTGGTGGTTCCATTTAGCACAATGCTTCTCGAAAAAGCCATGCAAAGCTTGCTTCAGGATTCAGATTCGGTCCTGCTCATTACCAACTCCAGTTTTGCTGATCAGATTAATGCCATCAAGTCCGAGCTCACGGCAATCTCCGAGGATCGCTATCTGCTCACCGACAGCTCCGATACGCCGGGCTATCAGGATTATCATGCCTTGAAGGCGGCTGCCAGTGATCAGGAGCCGGAGGGTATTGTGATTCATGCGGATGACCCTTTTAACATCATGTATAGCAGCGGTACCACCGGTCTGCCCAAAGGGATCATTCACACCCACCGGATTCGGGCTGCCTATGCAACCACCTTTGCTGCGGCCTATCGCATGACACCGGAAACTATTAACCTGCACGCCGGCGCTATTGTGTTTAACGGCGCCTTTGTGGATCTGATGCCCACCATTTTTGTCGGTGCGACTTACATCCTGTTGAGTCAGTTCGAGCCGATTTCCTATATCGAAACCATTGAACGGGAAAAAGTGACCCATATTATGGTGGTACCGGCTCAGATCATTGCGATGCTGAATGCACACAATTTCTCATATGATGCGTTGAAATCTTTGGAAATGATACTTTCACTCGGTGCTCCGCTGCATAGGGAACATAAAGAAGAACTCAATAAAAAATTGCCCGGCAGGTTCTATGAACTCTATGGCTTAACCGAAGGATTTGTAACGGTTCTGGACAAAAACGATTATGCTGCCAAACCGGATTCGGTGGGCGTGCCACCACCGTTTTTTGAAATGAAGATTGCAGACCAAAACGGCAAAGAAGTTCCCGCCGGAGAAGTTGGCGAAATCTGTGGCCGCGGCCCGCTCCTGATGCCGGAATATTACAAACGGCCTGATTTGACTGCAGAAGCTATAAAAGACGGTTGGTTGCATTCCGGAGACATGGGTTATGTGGATGAAGATGGCTTTCTTTACTTGGTTGACCGTATGAAGGATATGATTATCTCCGGTGGGGTCAACGTGTATCCACGAGACATTGAAGAAATCGTAGCCCAGCATCCGGCAGTCCAGGAAGTTGCTGTCTATGGCATTCCTCACGAAAAATGGGGAGAGACACCGTTAGCGGCGGTGATATTACACACACCCGGTGAAGTTACGCCTGAGGTGCTTCGAAATTGGGTCAACGAGCGCGTCGCTGCAAAGTTTCAGCGGGTTCATGGTGTTGTTATTTTGGAAGATTTCCCTCGCAGTGTGGCCGGGAAAACCTTAAAACGGGTCATGCGGGAATCCTATTGGGAAGGACAAGAAAAAAAGCTTTAACTGCAAACTGCTATGAATATCGGCCACCTACTGACAAAATCAGCCCGAGCCTACCCGCATAAACTGGCGGTAGCGTACGGTTCTACGAAATGGAACTACACTCAATTCAATTCACGGGCCAATCGGCTCACCAATGCCCTTTACAGACTGGGTATCAGGCAAGGCGATAATATTGCCCTGCTGCAATTCAATAATCCGGAAATGCTGGTATCCATGTTTGCCTGTTTTAAGGCCGGCTGCGGTGCCGTACCCATTAATTTTCGGCTCCACCCGAATGAGTTTTCATTTATTATCGACCATTCGGATGCTAAAGCGGTTATTCTATCCCCTGAATTCAACGAAGCGATAAAGGATTGCCGTGAGCGCCTACCCAAAGTCCGCCATTTTATTACATTGGCCGGCGCCGGGAACGGGTTATTGGATTTCGAAAAACTGCTCTCACAGGAATCGGATCAATTGATAGATGCCGATGTCCACCCGGATGACCTGGCCTGGCTCTTTTATACCTCCGGGACCACGGGCATGCCTAAAGGGGCCATGCTGACCCATCGCAACTTACTTGCCATGACAATGAATTTTTATGCCGATATATGCCCCGGGTTTGGTCCTGATGATGTCGTCCTGCATGCGGCACCGCTTTCCCACGGCAGCGGTTTATATGCATTGCCCAACATCGGCAAGGCAGCTGCCAACGTAATTCTGGAGGCGAAGTCATTTGATCCGGAGCTGGTTTTTAAAACCATTGAGCAATACCGGGTGACAAATATGTTTGCTGCCCCCACGATGATCAACGCCATGATCAACAGCCCGGCGGTGGACAACTATGATCATAGTTCGCTAAAATCTCTAAATTACGGCGGGGCACCCATGCTGGTGGAAGACCTGAAAGCGGCCATGGTCAAATTGGGACCGTGTCTCGTGCAGCTATTCGGACAGGCGGAATCCCCCATGACCATCGCGTATTTGCCTCACAAAGATCATATCATCGATGGTTCTCCTGAACAAAACGGTCGGCTTGCTTCAGCCGGATTTGCTCGAACCGATGTGGAGGTCAGGATCTTTGATCCGCATAAAAAAGAGCTGCCTGCCAGTGAAATGGGCGAGATCGTGACGCGTTCGGATTTGGTGATGAAAGGATACTGGCGCAATCCCGCAGCCACTGCTGATACCATTGTAAACGGCTGGCTCCATACCGGTGATATGGGTTACATGGACGACAACGGCTATCTTTTTATTATGGATCGGTCCAAGGATTTGATCATCAGCGGTGGCGAGAATATTTATCCCCGTGAGATTGAAGAGGTGTTGATCAGACATTCAGCCGTCAGGGAGGTCGCCGTCATCGGGATACCCGACCTTAAGTGGGGGGAAGCGATCAAAGCTATTGTTGCGCAGGTTCCGGAAAAATCGGTGACGGAAAATGAGTTGATCGATTTCTGTAAGGATAATATCGCCAGTTATAAAAAACCAAAATCTATTGACTTTGTGGAACAATTACCGAAAAACAATTACGGAAAAATTTTAAAACGGGAATTGCGAGCCAAATACTGGGAAGATAAAGAGCGCAAGGTTTAAACTAACCGTTCATTTCTTTACAACATGTTGTCAGAAAAAATGGACTAAGGGCCTAAAAGGATTCCGGATGGGGGACCGTTTAAAAGACAAAGTAGCTATTGTAACCGGCGCCGGATCGGTGGGACCGGGATGGGGAAATGGCAAGGCAACTGCGGTGCTGTTTGCCCGGGAAGGGGCCAAGGTCCTTGCCGTTGACATCAACCTTGCGGCAGCAGAAGAGACCAAAACCATCATCGATCAGGAAGGCGGCGATTGTACCGTTTGCCAGGTGGATGTTTCCCGATCCAGCCAGGTGAAAGCCATGGTTGAGCGGTGCATTGAACAATATGGCCGGATCGATATCCTGCATAACAATGTTGGCATGGTTGAAGTCGGTGGGCCGGTCGAGATTAGCGAAGAAAATTGGGACAAGGTGATGAGTG
>CALZJV010000663.1 GCA_945787595.1 uncultured Desulfobacterales bacterium
CACCTCCGGCAATGTGGTGTGGAGCACGATGTATGATTCCTTTGGCATGGCAACTGTTGATGTGGATATTGTTGAAAACAATCTACGTTTTCCGGGCCAGTATTATGATAGCGAGACAGGGTTGCACTATAATTGGCACCGATATTATGATCCGAATACGGGGAGGTATTTGACTCCTGATCCGATTGGGTTGTTACCCGAAGGACCGTTTAGTGGGCATAACCATCCTTTTGCTTATACGGCAAATAATCCATTAAATAGAATGGATCCTACAGGTTTGTTGTTTAAAAGGCTAAAATGTTTTAGAGCGGCCCGAAAAATAATCAAATCATGTCCAGATGCCATAAATATTCCGGAAGCTATCGATACATTCAATAACAGAGAACAATGGTGTGATGATTTATGGGATTACTGTATGGGGTATACACAGAAAAAACCAGAACCCTGTGTGCCATGCGACCAAATACATCCAATATATGGAATATTTAAAATAAGTTGCGCTGGTCCTAAATTCATTGAGCCAATTGTCAAGAGTGCAAAGTGTGCCAAAGCTATATATGATGGTGTGAAGTCATGTAGAAATATCACAGATTTCTTATAGGGAATAAAATGAAAAAGAAACTAGTGTTTTTATCTGTTGCTTCATTTTGTTTATTAATCCTGATATTCGTTATACTATACAATACTTTTGCTGTAGATGAAAATAGAGATAGTTATTGCTATGATGAGTTGCCAAGGTTAATTGAACAATATTCTAATGAGGATTACTACTCTGTATTACAAAAAGGTGAGGAAGTTATAAACAATCATACAGATAACGATATTTCTTTGTACTTAATGTTAGCACATTCTTATTATAAAACAGGTGAAAGAGATAAAGCAATTAGTATGCTAAAGCGTTCATTAAAATCTAATTATATATGCATTCAGCCAAAACACAAGAGATATATTAATTCTGACTTTGCAACTGCTTATTATTGGCTTCATGAGATTTACAGAGAAATAAATGATGCAAAGTCTTCAGAAAATCACTACAAAAAAGCTGTTGAACAATTACAATTATTTTATGGAGAGAAATTCAATAATGAAATTCTTTCAGAATATTTGGTTAGACTTTCGATAAAGAATAAACCGGGACAGATTCAACAATGAAGAATAGACAAAAAGGTGCCTGGCTTGACAATTGGGTGTTTTGAAGGCGGTTAGAGTTTTTAGGGTCCACGAGGGTCAGGTCTACAGGGGCTGTTGCCCAAATAAACAATCTATTTGCGAATTGGTTTCAAATTTTAGTTGGAATATTGATATAACAAATTGAAATTATTTATAATTTATGTTAATTTTGCTCCATCAAAGCAACGGGAGGAATGTCATCATGATGGAAGAAGACATAGGGTCAGGTCTACACATTTGACAAGATGAGATGCAAAGGAATTACAAGCATTAGGCAATAGCTTTGTAGGATGGGCTAAGCCCATCAATATATTGTTCTTTGATAATTGAATAAATCACCCTCCCTGCCGGTCGGCACCAGCAATAGTTAGGGGTATGGTAAAGAGGAAAGATAAAAAACTTATTTTTCAAGACCTGACCCGAGAGCGCCGATTAAAACCGGTGATTTGTAGTGGATGAAAGTTCCATACGGTGAAGGTGTAGCGAACCACACCGGCCCCGAGTCATGCGGTGGAGGCAGCAATGCAGTCGCTGAAGCGTTGACAGGGGAATGCATAGGCTGAGTATTGAGCCGTGAAATACTTGCTATTCCAGGGTGCTGACGCTGTGGGTCACGCGGAAAGCAACATCGGCCAAGGCGCAAGCGCGAGCATTGGCTGAACCCTGCGCGGTCGAAGACCTCATGCATGTGCGGAAACATTTCACACGGGAATCGGGAGATCCCATAGTTGTCCTTGGGGAGAGGGCCGTAAGGACCGCATCGGGAAGTCTAAGGACGTAATATGATGATGAACGACCATGGGAAGTCGGACAGTCCAATAGTACCTGGGAAGTTGCCGAACAATGCTTTTGCAGAAGCGGCGGAGGCGATGGAGGGAAGGGGGCTGGCCGAGGGGAATTCGTTTGAGCAAAACGCGTTCCGGACACAGTACCGGACAGACGCGCCAAGTGCGCTTGAACGAATACGCTTGGCAGCAAAGAGGGATAAGCACTTGCGGTTTACCGCGCTCTACCACCATGTCTATAACATTGATCGCTTGCGCGGGGCCTACTATGCTGTAAAGCGCAAGGCGTCAGCGGGAATTGATGGAGTAACATGGAAGCAGTACGGCAAGGATATTGAAGAAAACCTTCAAGATCTTTCCGTGCGGCTCAGGCGAGGAGCATACCGGGCGAAACCGGTTCGAAGAACGTATGTGCCTAAACTTGATGGTCGGCAAAGGCCGATAGGCGTGATGGTCTTGGAAGATAAGATTGTCCAGCGCGCCACAGTAGAGGTGCTTAATGCGATCTATGAACAGGATTTTCTCGGCTTTTCGTATGGATTTCGCCCTGGGCGAAGTCAACATGACGCGCTGGATGCGCTGTCTGTCGGTATCATGCGAAAGAAGGTAAGCTGGGTGCTCGATGCAGACATTCGTGCATTTTTTGATACCCTCAATCACGAATGGCTGGTGCAGTTCGTTGAGCACCGTATTGCGGACAAGCGCATCGTGCGACTCATCCAGAAATGGTTGAAGGCCGGTGTACTTGAAGAGGGAAAACGAATGCAGAAGGAAGAAGGCACGGTGCAGGGTGGCAGCATCAGCCCGCTCCTGTCTAACATCTACCTGCACTATGTATTCGATCTCTGGGTCTGCTGGTGGCGCAAGACACTGGCAAAAGGCGACGTGATTTGCGTCCGTTATGCCGACGACTGGGTAGTAGGTTTTCAGTATCGTTTTGAAGCAGAACAGTTCCTCGATGAATTGAAGGGACGATTTGCCAAATTCGGGCTGGAGTTGCATCCCGACAAAACGCGTCTTATCGAGTTTGGGCGGTTTGCGGCTCAGACGTGTGATAAGCGCGGAGATGGTAAACCGGCGACATTCAACTTTCTTGGCTTCACGCATATCTGTGGGAAGACGCGAAAGGGAAAATTCACGGTAGTGCGCAAAACGATGCGGAAGAAATGGCAGGCAAAACTGAAGGAAGTGAAAAACGAACTTCGGAAGCGCATGCACGACTCAGTGCCGGCACAAGGCGCATATTTACGAGCAGTCATTCGGGGGCATATACAATACTATGGCGTGCCCATGAATAGTCGTGCGCTTGCAGCCTTTCGCCATGAACTGCAATGGCTCTGGTGGAAGACGTTGAAACGTCGAAGTCAGAAGCACAAGCTGACGAGGGACAGAATGCTGCGACTGGTAAGGAAGTGGTTCCCACCGGTGCGCATATGTCATCCATATCCGCTAGAGCGGCTAGGCGTTATTACCTGAGGCAGGAGCCCGGTGCGATAATTCCGCACGCCGGGATCTGAGCGGGGGGTGCCGGGCAACCGGCATTCCTACCGCGAC
>CALZJV010000664.1 GCA_945787595.1 uncultured Desulfobacterales bacterium
AAAAGCCGGGGTTAAAGATGGTGTCGGCATTCACACCATGCGACACTCATTTGCAACTCATCTGCTGGAAGCCGGTTACGATATCAGAAAAATCCAGGTACTCATGGGCCACCGGCGACTGTCCACAACCAAGTCGTTTAACTGCATCCCATCAAAATTTTGATAACAAAACCTTCCGGATCATTCATCCATTCCATCCATACAGAAACATCGAGTTTGAAATAGATAGCGTAAGGCGAATTGCCTATGAGTGTCGTGTTTTCTTTTTCAACACGAAGGGTCGCAAATCTTCCGTACCGCGTCACTGGACGGACATCGGGCCACAGGATCCATTCGTTGCCGTTTCTGCTGGGCGCTCATTTTTCCGAGTCGAAGACCTTCTCGGTTTGGTTCGTCTTATTGGAGAAATAAAGAGTTCAAACCACAAATGATCCTACAGGATAATGAAAAGGGTTGTAAAGGAGATTATGCCGCATCTGTTAAATGATTTATGCCGCATATTATTTATAAAGCACCATAATAAGTCTTATAATAATGATATAAATCATTGTTATATTATAATTAAACAAATTTTTATCTTGACATGCAAGATATTATGCGGCATATATAAATTATCATTTATCAGCAACGACATAATTAACCAAAGGAGATGAAGCGATGGCACGACCCAAACAGCCCAAAGATGACAAGACTGAAAGCTTGAAAAAATACGGTGCGCTTAATCCGCATCCACACAAGGTCGTAGAGAAACCCTTTTCAGATTCGGCGCTCGAATTTTTTGATCCTCGCGATCTTGTTCAGGTCAAGTATGAGATGTTGCGTGCCGTCGACAAGCAAGGCCGCTCGGTAAAACAGTCTTCCGAAGCTTTTGGATTCTCGCGACCGGCATTCTATCAGGCACAATCACAGTTCAAACAGGGGGGAGTCACTGGCCTTGTCAAAAAACGTCCCGGTCCAAAATCGGCTTACAAGCTGACTGCTGATATACTGGCCTTCATCGAAGAAAAACTAGAAAAAGGAAAACCGCTTCGTGCCCGGAAACTGGCGCCATTGATAAGGGAAAAATTTGGCAAAGATGTTCACCCCAGAACGATAGAACGTGCAGTGAGACGAAGAAAAAAAAAGAGAAAATGACTTTAAGACATTGCTCAACAGGTATTGAATCCGATGACAGCACTCTGATGCAGTATGAATCATTACGCTCGCAGGTGTTAAACAAGCAAGACAGCTTTGCCGAGCGAAGTTTGGGTCTGGCACTGTTTATACGCCAAGGCATGCTTGCCTGGATAGAGGTCTGCCACCGATACATACCAGCACACTCAACCAGGGAAAAGCGGCCGGAACCCCTCATCTTTGCGTATGAAACAACGTCAGAAATGATAAAAGTCATGGCCAACATTACCCTATTCAACTTAGAGGAGACTCTGTCATGAATATGTCACAGCACGCCAATCAGAAAGTGAGCGCAAGTCATCTAAAAAGGCAGGCGTACTGCTATGTCAGACAATCTACACTGAAGCAGGTTTTTGAGAACACCGAAAGCACCAAACGTCAATATGCCCTTCGTGATCGGGCAATCGCTTTAGGATGGCCGGTTGTACAGATCGTGACCGTAGATTCGGATTTAGGCGAAACGGCGACATCGGTAGCTGACAGGCAAGGATTTCAAAAATTGATGACAGAAGTCAGCCTGGGGCGTGTGGGACTTGTGATGGGTCTTGAGGTCTCACGCTTGGCGCGCAACAATGCGGACTGGGCTCGGCTGCTGGAGATCTGCGCCATAACCGACACGCTGATTCTTGACGAGGACGGAATCTATAACCCAACCGATTTTAACGATCGCCTCTTACTCAATATGAAGGGCACTTTTTCCGAAGTAGAACTTCATGTGTTGAGATCCCGGCTTAGAGGAGGCATTTTAAGCAAGGCCCGCCGGGGTGAATTAAAAACGCGCTTGCCGACCGGATTTGTTTATGATCATAATGATAAAGTCATTATTGACCCGGACAAACAAATTCAACAAAGCATTCGTTTGTTTTTCGATATTTTTCAACGAACCGGCGCCGCATTTGCAACCGTCAAAGCGTTTGCCACAGATGATATGAAATTCCCATGCCGAATACATTTGGGTCCCGATAAAGGCAAGGTAAAATGGCAACGGTTAACAGCCGGACGTGCACTAGTGATTTTAAACAACCCGCGCTATGCCGGCGCATATTACTACGGTCGGCGGCGATCGCGAATAAACGTGGACGGCTCCACGACTTATTTTCAGGTTCCCCGTGATCAATGGCTTGTGCTGATAAAAGATGCCCATCCGGGATTTATAACTTGGCAACAGTATGAAGAGAACTTGCAACGGATGCGGCAGAATGCCATCGCATATAACCTTATAGGCAGAAAAACACCTCCCCGTGAAGGCCCGTGCCTTCTGCAGGGATTGGCAGTTTGCGGCAAATGTGGTCAGCGGATGACCATTCGCTATAAGCACCAGCGCAATCGCCGAATCGATCCAGTCTATTTATGCCAACGCAACCGGATAGAAAGGTGGGAAAATAGCTGTCAATATATACCCGGCGCTGGTATTGATGAGGCCATCAGTAAGCTGCTGCTTGAGTCGGTCACACCACTGACGTTAGAAGTGGCATTGCAAGTGCAGCAAGAGCTGGAAAACCGATTTAAAGAAGCCGACAAGCTGCGGAAACAACAGGTGCAGCGGGCGGAATATGAAGCTAATCTCGCCCGGCGACGTTTTATGCAGGTCGATCCGGACAATCGACTGGTGGCAGATACGCTTGAGGCGGAATGGAATGAAAAGCTCAGGCATCTGCAGGATGCCAATGACTACTATGAAAAACATCGTAAACGGGAATCAGAAAAACTGAAAAAAGCGCAGCAGAAGGAAATACTCAAACTTGCTAAGGACTTTCCAAGACTGTGGAAAAATCCGAGAACACCTGTTCGTGAGAAAAAGCGGATGATCAGATTTTTGATTGAGGATGTGACTATGATCAGAGCAGATGATATTACGCTGCACGTTCGATTTAAAGGCGGCGCCACAAAGACGTTGAAGCTGCCACTTCCGCTCAAAGGCTGGCAATATAATGTGACGGATCCAAAAATCGTCGAGATTGTCGATGAACTGCTGAGCAACCATACTTACTCGGAAATAGCGACCATCCTCAACAAGCGTGGCTATAAATCAGGCCAGGGTCACCGGATCGATAGGAATGTCGTAAAAGGCATCACTCACAAATATAAGCTCAAAACCCGTTTTGCACGATTAAGAGCCACCGGTAAACTGACAGTAGATGAGGTCGCAAGCCTCCTTGGAGTGACAGTGGCGACAGTGCGCAGATGGGGTAAAAAGGGTATCATCAAAACCTATCCCTATAATGATCGAAACGGATGCCTTTACGAGCATCCCGGCGTCAATTCACCGCTGATGAAAAAAAGAGCACAAGAGGCTGAAAATAAATAAGGCTGAAAATAAATAACTTTATTGGGTCATGATCATTCAGGTAATCAAGAGGTGCAATATGAAAACTAGCTCACGACCGAAATTTATCTGGGAAAGGTTAGTGATACCGAAGCTATCAGATGGATTGAAAACCTTTATGCATAAAAATTATAAGGGTGAATCCTGCCAGTCGGATTCACCCTCTGATTCAAGATAACAATTGGAAATCATAAAAATTCGGGCACTTAAAAAGTTAAAATATATAGCAGTAAACTGCACCGGACACCAAAGAAACCGGATCGATGATATCACAACTTTTTCTGGCATTTAAATATTCCAGCTTTGTTGGAGTAATCTGTAAAATTTCAACTTTTAAATTTATCGAAAATAAATTGCGAAAGCAAAACTTACGCACATTGATTAAAACCGATAAATTTTGGTAAAAAAAGCGGAGCCATTTCAGGCTCCGCCCGGAAGTCTGATCTTTTCTGTAGCATACCTAATTCGGTCTACTGATCAACTGCCTAATAATTCTAAGGCATAAAGCCATCTGAAAGCGTTTTCAAAAAGGCAACAATCGCATCCTCCTCCTCTGGGGTCAGCCCCAGGTCGCCAAGTTCATCCGTATTGACATTTTCAGCAACTTCGGGTTCCGGCCAGCAGTCGGCAGCCAATGCCTGCGCTTCGGTGTAGGGACCCGGGCACTCAGATTTTACATCGCGAGTGTTATAGAAGTGCACGATGCCCTCGAGGCTCTTGAAGTAACCGTTGTGTCCGTATGCTTTGACGAAGGTTTCGTCTGGCCGCAAGTCCACTTAGCGCAGGGTAGTGACTTTGTGCTTGCCCCACTCTGCCATATACACGTCTTCAGGGTAGCCAACGTTCTTGAGAAAGCCGCCCAGACCTAGATCGACGAAACCGGGGGCTATGCCGGCGGGATTCTCCGGGTTTTGTGGAATACCCAAATTATCGAAAGTGAAATCGGTGAAAAGCGGCTTTCTGTCCATGCTAAGATGGCACAGACGGCATTTGCCTTTACCCTGAAATAGAGCAAACCCCCGCTGCTCTTGCTTGGTGAGTTTGACCTTCCCATTCTTTGTGTAGTCGAACTTAGACGTGAAGGTGTTCACTTCAGGCGAGTCCTCGTAAGCGGCAATAGAAAGCGCGATATTGTCATAGGCCATGTCGGACTTAACCCGGTCTGTCTCTGACAATGCCACTGTCGTACCCTCCTCAGCACAGACAGCATCGATGTCAGCCGGCCACCCAATGTCACAGGCTTCACCACCCCAGACGGCCTCAA
>CALZJV010000665.1 GCA_945787595.1 uncultured Desulfobacterales bacterium
AGTAAATTTGGGCTGTTTGGGATGATTGTCGATTTAATCTCTAATTTTTATGCAAAATTAACAATTCCGGCCTTCAAGAGCGCCAGTAATTTTTCAGCATTGACGGCTGGCTGGGTTGCAGCATGGGTGAAAAAAACAGAGGTGTAATTTTTGTCGAAACGCTTTCGATCTTCAATTGCCAGATTCAGGTATACATCTCTGACCATATATTTTCAAAGTTCAAATCTAAAAATACTTACCTATGGATTAACAGGTTTTTCCTATCATTCTGCTAACCTTCAACTCATATTGATTTTAGACAAACCAGTGCGAATTATATAAATTGAAATTAGATTAATTCTTTCCCGGAAAAGCGGTAGATCTAAATTATTTAATAAAACCCTTATCCGGACAATCGATCTAAATAACTGTTTCTGACTAGGCAAAGAGAGTTGGAGGTGACCTGTGAAACTCACTACTGCTTGTAAAATTATCATTTTGACCTTAATTTTCGGCGTATTTACATCACCCGGTAATGCTGCTCAGGTGGAGGGAATATCGTTTAGTGACAGGTATTCGGCTGAGAATGTCAAGTTGAAATTAACCGGCACCGGCCTGCTGCGCTATTGGGGATTTAAGGCTTACACCGGTGCCTTTTACCTGGAAGAAGGGGCCTCTATCGATGATGTTTTATCCGATACGGCCAAACGCATCGAACTCGAATATTTCCGATCTATCAAGGGCCAAGATTTTGGACCGGCGACCGATAAAAGCATTGCCAAAAATGTGGATTCAAAAACATTTAAACGACTGCGTCCTCAAATTGACTACCATAATTCCCTGTACGAAAATGTAAAGCCGGGGGATCGCTATTCCCTGACATACATCCCGGGTAGGGGAACAGAACTGGCCCTTAACGGCGAACCCAAAGGGATCATCGAAGGGGCGGACTTTGCGGCCGCCGTGTTTTCCATTTGGCTGGGTCCCGAGCCGATCAACGATTCATTTAAAAAACAGATATTGGGGAATTAGCCATCATCTACATCTATTGGAAGGCATTCACCGTGCGAACAGAAAAATTAATCTTTATACTTTCACTTTTTATCCTGACCTCCGGATGTCAGACAATGAAACCGATCCATACCGTTGAATATGTCGACCTAAGCCGCTTCATGGGAGACTGGTATGTGATAGCCAACATACCAACCTTCATTGAGAAAGATGCCTATAATGCCATCGAATCCTATCGACTTGAGGATGACGGAACCGTGGCCACTACCTTCAGATATAACAAGGGCAGCCTGGATGGTCCGCTCAAGGAGTACCATCCGCGTGGATTTATCAGGGACAAGACATCCAACGCTGTTTGGGGTATGCAGTTTGTCTGGCCATTTAAGGCCGAGTACAGAATTATATACCTTTCCGATGACTATACAAAAACGGTTATCGGGCGCTCCAAAAGAGACTATGTCTGGATCATGGCCAGAGGCCCTGTAATTTCCGACGAGGAATACGCCCAAATTACCAGATTTTTGCAAGAGCAGGGTTACGACATCAGTAAATTGCAAAAGGTTTTGCAGGGGGGATAGTGCAGATATTGTTTATTGGTTGATTAGTTGATTGGTTAAGTGGTTGTAAATATGGATTTATCCCATATTCTCAAAATAATTGGACACTTCTTGTTTCAACAGAAAGGACAATTAGGACACAGATGAACACGGATTAAAAAGAAAATATGTTTTGCCTTCGGCGAGAAAGGACACATAGCAGGCAGGCAGCTACGTATGTCTGGACATGGTTCCGCCGCCAGGAGGTTAGTACCAATCTGCGGTTATCTGTGCAAATCTGTGTCCCCAAAATCTTTAAACAACAATCGTAACTTTCTAAAATTATGACTATCATTTGCCCAATCAACCATTCAACCAATAAACTATTCAACGAGGTCTGTGGTCAGAAAAATCCATAGGTTATCTCACTTAAGATTGGTGATCTAAAACCGACCGGAATGGTCATAGCAGAGGTGATAAAATGAAAAGAACTGATTGTAAGTTAGAACGCGTCTCCAACTTTGCAATAGGCTTTTTACTTATGATATTCGGACTCTTGTTTACCTTATCCGGAATAACGGTACTACCTGTGATCGGCCTGTTGATTGCCGTGCCCGTGCTGGTTCTTGCGGTCGTGTTCCTGGCGGCACCGCGTAGCAAGGCTTGCGCAATTATTGCACAAAAAACTCGGGGTTCATTAATGGATTAAACCGGAACAATCAGGGTCGGCGTTGAGGTGCACTTGATAACCCGATCGGCCACACTGCCGAAATCAAAGTGGGACTCGCTGCCCCGGCTGGCCATTATGATGAGGTCGATGTCTTCATCCTTGATCAGCTTGAGTATTTCCGTGGACGGTTCCCCGACGCTGATATGTCGTATATAGAGCGGGCAGGCATTGAGAAATTTTTCACAAATTTCGTCCAGCCGTGAATTAGCGGTTTGTTTTTCCCAGTCCTGCATTTTCTGGATATCGGCAGGATCATAGTCACCATAGGATGCACCGAAGGCCGGGTAGTCCTTTAAAACGTACAGAATATGAATCTCGGCCTGATATTTTTGCGCCAGAGAGGTGACCACCGGCAGGGCTTGGGCCGCATTCTCGGAAAAATCGGTTGGCCATAAAAGTTTTTGGATATCCATATTATTTCCTCCTGAATGCGGTTCAATGATGAACTGACGTCGTTTGTGGCTACAAAGTTGCGCGGGGCAAGTTAGTATTTGAGCAAAATGGTAAGGGGACTAAAGCCACCGACTTTGTAGCCTTTCTCACAGCAGTCCTTTATTCCTTAAAGCGTGAATAGCTAAAAATGTATTCCATTCGGGTTCGCTCCGACTCCAGCTGCCGTCCTCATTTTGATTCTCAGCCAATCGATTGAAAGCCTTCTCAATCTGTGTGTCCGCCCCCGCGAGATCTAAATGGGCGAGGGCATTCAATGTCTGGTAAAATGGAAGATCTTTGCCCCAATCGCCGGATTCTGATTGAAAATCGGCCAAGTATGCAACATATTTTGCCGTAGCCGGGTCACGGGCGTAGACAGGATGCACCACCATGGCGCGGAAAATATTGTGGGAGGAGGTCTGATCAAACCACCGGCCATTGTTTTTTAACCCTTCGGCACTCAGCCACTGGTAAATAGCCAATACATCCGGATCACTTTCACGGCCAAATATGGAGGCCAGAAACAGGGTTGCACCGGTCAGAAACATATCCGGGCGGCTCGGGACAAATGGGAGTCTCATTAGGTCGGCGCCGGCAGCAACATCTTCGGCACCAACGGAAATCCCTTCCATCTGAAGGTTGATCTTCTTTAATAGCCAGGTCAGGGCCGCTTCTAGCTGCGCGTTGGATGACCGCACCGTCAGATGAAGCCCAAACAGACGCTTAATGGTCGTGACCGACTCGTGATGCCAGGACCCATCAGGAGATTGATCCGCCCAAAGAGCGCTTAAAAGCCCCGCCGGAGTCTTACTGAACCGAAATACCTGATAAGGATCGTAGCGTATTTTCATCAAAGCAGCTTTTTTTTGGTTTGGCGATCATTCAACCAAAAAATTAACTATGGATTACACAATGGATGCAAAAATTCAATAAAAAGATCGGGGTTGGTTCTAACTTCGGCCACCAAGTGCTAAAGGAGTAAAAAACACAAAAAGTACGGGGCAAATAAAGCTCGATCTGATAAAAGAAAAATATGACAATCATCCCAAACGCCCAGCTGGTCGCCGTCCTGATTTTGAGAAAAAAATTGAATTCGCAAAAGACAAGCAAGCTCAAGCACAGTCAAAATTAGAAATTGCCAGGCACAATCAACAAATCGTAGTAAATGCTAAATCGGAAATAGGAAAAATATACCATCCTTTCAATGTGCAAACCGGGGCGAAACAAGATGCGCAAAAAGTAACTGAGCTTTTGGAATCTTGCTTTGCCAATATCAAAGATGCCACCTAGGATTTGTCGGATCGATGCAAGCAACGAGTGGACAAAACACATCGCGTAGTCAAAAATATGGTTGCAACCATTGCTTTTTTTTCAGCATGGTTGATTTGTATTTGCTGAAACCTGCCGCATTCCAGCAAAAAGCGGCTTCGAGAACAGGCATTGCCGCCGTCGCGTCCCGAAGCAGTATCAAATCAAGCTGCTTTAACACCTGCCTGACCCTTTCTCTTCTGATAAAGACAGCTTATTCCGTAGTTATCAATTTTTTGATGGTAAAAAAGTGGTTTTAAGGAAGATCAATAATCAATCCAATTCATCGTCGGGAGAACGGGAAGAGAATATAATTAAAGAAAGAATCGAAAGGGGGCATTCCGGAGAGATCGATATCATGAACTTAGGGAATCCCAAAGTTCTTACCACCAGGTTTTTGCCCCTGAAAAGTGTTCCCTAAGACTGATAAACGATCCTTTTTGGCAGAATTCTTAATAAAATACAGCAACATAGCTTGGTCCGACAAGAGTTGGAACGGAATCTCTTGCCAAGTCTGTATACGATTTGCGGCATTCATTGGCAAGGATTATCCCAATAACGTGCAGCATCTCACTGCCGACCGCGTGCCGGTGAATGAAGTCACGGATATTGCCACTGGTCAGGTGTCGGTCTTCTTTCGCGTGCGACGTGGGGCGGCTGCTCGGCTCTTCCTGGCTGTTGCTCTCTTCGCGGTTGCCGGGCCCTTCTCGGCTGCTGGGCTCTTCGCCTTGTTTTTACTTTCCCAAAGGTTGCTGAACCACGTTTCGAGTTCGCTGAACGACATCTTGCCCGGGGGAATCTCGCCGCCGGGAGCTTTGAGCGCCTGCTCTGCGATGTGCTGTCCGAGCGCCCGGTAGGCCTCGAATTGGCCCTCGTCGAACAACTGATCGGCGGTCGTCTGATGCGGAAATGTCGGATTGCGGTGGCGATACTCCCGGATCACTTCGCCCTCGTCGCCGGTGACCGACGACTTCAGATAGAGCAGGTAGCCGTACTCGTCTCCGTTGTCTTCTTCTTTCGGGTACGTGATCCGTCCGATCGCCCAATGGTTGCCGCTTACCTTCTCATCATTTTGTTCCCTTAGGCGGAGCTCGTCGAGATCGATGTCGATGTCGATCCCGAGGTCAATTTGGGCGGAGCGCATCAGCGTCGCCAGGCCGGCGAAGTGAAGGTTCGGATCGGCCTCACCGTCGCCGATGAGTATGTACTTGCAGCGGCGGCGCAAAAGCTCGATGGTTGCCAGGTTCTCGATGTGGCCGCCGTCGGAGAGGTTGACCCAGGCGTGTGTCTCATCGAGCCTGCTGGCCATCTCCCGCAGGAAGGCCGCCGGGCGCACTCGCCAGCGGAAGCGCTCGCCGAGGGTGTTGTGACGCTCGATCAGCGCCTGGCCCGCCTTGACCGCGTCACCGGTCTTAACGACGAGCCGCTCGAACCTCGAAAACCGGTACTCGCGTTGCTCATCGCGTTGCACTCCCTGAACCTTTACGATGTTTTCGTCTAAGCTTGTCGGTTCGACGCTAACTGTTCCCGCGATCTCGCTTTGGCGCTCGGCACCGCGCGGCTTCAGCAGCTGTTTCCCTGCGCTGATATTTTCCCGGTCTCGTACATTGAGTGTGGCGTCTGTTGAAAACCGATAGGTCCGCTCCTCGCCGGGCCCGCTCGGCGTAACAACCACGACCTGGTCGCCCTTGATCTGCTTGACGATCTGCTCCTGCTCGCCCTTTTCGGCATCCGCCGCGGTTAAGCTGTGACTCCCTGCGCCGCGATGCTTGATCAGAAACTGCCCCTTGTCGACCTCTCCACCGTCTTTGACAGCCAGCGCGGCGTCGCCGGAAAACCGATATGTCTTGTCCCCCTCCGCGCCGGTGACAACCACGACCTGGTCGCCCTTGATGTTCTGTACTTTCACGGTCCCCGCAATCTCGCTGACGAGCTTCTCCGTTTCGACTTTCACGGTCCCCGCGATTTCGCTGACGAGCTTCGTCCGGGAACGCATCAGCGTGCTGATGCTCGACCCTAGATAACCACCGCCCGAGACGGTCGACATATAGTCGAGGTG
>CALZJV010000666.1 GCA_945787595.1 uncultured Desulfobacterales bacterium
GCTGCTCTTGATTATCACCAAAATCGGCGATAAGGATCATGGGACGACCTTGCCAGAAAAAGGTATCCAGCCCTTCCCAATCACGGTTTTGTGCTCCAACAACCAACACACGCCCCATGCTGCGACCATCGATTCTCAGAGCGTAAATGAAAGGGCCATGGCCATTGTCATTTATCGCCCAAATAAGATTATCGGCTGCCAAAGAAGTGTCCATCCCCGAGCATTCGACAAGTCGATCATCCCCCAGTCGCCCTGTTAGCTGAGCATTACCGAATTGCGGCTTATCAGCAGGCGGAACTGATTTTTTCTCGTCTGCCAGGCTTCCGTTCAAGCCGAAGAACAGACTAAAGCATACCAGAAGCATAAGATATTTGCGGTATATCTTCATCTAAAATAAGGTCTAAATTTGAGGGGAGTTCCGGGTGAATGTAACTGGCCAATATGTAAATTTTCTTAATGATTCCGAAATTTTAATAGTATCCCCATAAAATCACGTTCCCTTCTACCTGACATAAATAGCAGTCATAGCGGGTCATTATATGGAAGGCAGAGCCGTTGCGGACCCTGCCTTGTTACACCTTCAACCTATGGTAACTCGGATATTACTTTTCGATACTCCGCTTCTGCAAAGGCTGGAAGGGTTTCTGTGCTTATAGCTCCCCCCGATGTTGTTGTGAGAACAATTTTTGCCACAGTTTCAGGATTTGGCGCATCCACAATCACGATCATATCATATCGACCCATAGTCAAATAAAAATCGTCTACCTTTGCGCCCATCGATTCACAAAGCTGCTTGAAGGCATCAAGCCGCTTTGGACTTTCTTTGACGTTTTCAACACCTTTTGCTGTGTATTTCACTAAAGAAATATATTTAGCCATTGTATTGCCTCCCTTCATCCATTGATAGAGATGATCCATGGACTGGTTTCAATTATCCAATTTTTCTAGGATTGATTCATTGCGGTTGAGGCACTTCATACGTGCTTATTAATCAGGCGGTTGCCAAAAAGAACCCATTCCTTTTCAGGTAGAATTTGCTTGACCAAAAGGACAAAGCCCCTAAAAGAACAATTAATGCTCTCTTAGGAGCTGGTTTGGCACAATTTGAGAGGGTTCTCCATTGAATCTTTTCCTGATTTTTAGCTTAAAATTTAAGGAAAACCGTGTCTATTATTTTACGAACGGCGAATCAGAGGCTAAAGGGCCGCTCAACAGGCAAATATGCAGAATAGAGAGAGTCGATAGTAAGAGCGGATTTCAGATGAAAAATTAAACCAAAGGATTCCGTTAGATTCTAATATTTTTTAACAGATTCATTGTCAAGAGAATTCCATTTGAAATGATCGCGGTTTAGCAGGTTAGCAATCCGAGAATCGTCCTATGCCTTTGGAGCTTTTAACCCATATAGACTGCTCGCAACACTTCAACAATGCGTTCCCTTTCAAAAGGCGATTTCGCAATATGATCCTCTGCATCCCTTAAAATTCGTTCCAGGTTCCCTCCAAGTGTATACTTCTTGAATTTATCCTCGCGCCGGATGCCCATGGCCTCGGCAACAAGATTCACATAATTGGTGACACTGAAATCGTAGTGGGCCTCTTCAGCAGCAAAAGTCTGGCTGCAATAGTGACAAACAGTTACCAACCGCTCCGCACCGGTTTGGGCAGCCTCTTGAAGGCGTTTTTTACGAATCCGGACGCAGCTTTGTGGGAACCAGCTGATGGCTCCACTGCCGCAGCAAACCGTTTCCCGGCCATGATGCTTCATTTCCCTGAGCGTCACCCCGGGCAATTGCCGTAAAACCTCACGGGGGCCGTCGCGGTCCACCCCCGTGTAGGCTGACTTGCAAGCTTCATGAAGTGTGACAGTTCCGGCTGCCGCCTTGGTAAGCGGCAGTTTGTTCATATTTGCAGCTAAATATTGTGGAAATGATAGGATTTTGAATCGGATATCCATGTCAGGTGCGATGGTGTTATCAAAGCGACACTGGCAGGTAGGGCACCAGAGCACGGCGGTTTCCGGCTGAAAGCCGGTAATGGTTTCCACCAATTCTTCAGCTCTTTTAATTCCCTCGTCGACCTCACCCATAAACAATTGGTTGCCACCGCAACAATAATCCAAGCCGGGTAGAAAAGCGTAATCATCACCGATAGCATCCATGATATCCAAGGCGTTCAGGATTTTTTCGGGTTGAAAGTATACATTGCAACCCGCGAAAAAAACGTAGCGTGCTTTTTGCTTACCGCTGGAGGTGGTGATTCTGTTGTAATCCGATCCAGAAGCCTGGACGCTTGCCAGGACCCGATGGGCACTGTCGGGTTGCCTGGTGTCGCTGTAATCCGTCGTCGCCAGCCCTTTGGAGATATATTCGACTTTGATAAGTTCGTTGACCAGCATCGGGTTAAGGTCCTCGGGACACATATCAGCCGTACATTTAAAACACTCCATGCAAGCAAAGGCCTTGGTATACGCCATTTGATTGGGAATTCCGCTGTTCATGAATTCAAACACCCCTTCCTGGATATCCTGGGAGGAAATCTCGCTGATATCGGTATAGGGTAAAATCGGGCATCCTTTGGCACAAAGCCCACATTGTATGCAGTTTTCAAGAAAACGTTCTTTTTCCTTGCCGTAGTGATCGAGAATCGACATTTAAATTTTTCTCCAGTTTGTTAAATTCGTTAACATTAAGGCCACAAGGATTCTTGCATTATTATGAAATCGGAAAATATTCAAGTACGCTGATGGGGTTCTTAAAATTTTATATCATTTCAGAATTTCGCCAAATTTGATAGTGTTTGAAAAACCAGATCGCATTGTCACAAATATCTTAATTTTAGAGTCTTTTTTTAGATCGGCACATAAGGTGCCTAAATAAAATCTGGCCAATATTCTAATTCTACTATATATTTGTTGAACTATTTTAAAATCGGTCTTCCCATTTTCGGTTAACAATCTAGCATCTCTAAGAATATTATATTATGCGCACAGTTTATTGCTGGATTGTGATGGGTGGTTATTTTATTTTGAAAATACACAGCCATTCCCAATAAATTGCTATCTTAAAACGACATTTTAGATCCCCTGACATAACTTTGGTTAATTGGAGAAAGTGCGTATGAACGCCGACATTAGGTTAAATCCTCAGCAGGAGGCCGCTGCACAGTATCGCGGATCTGCTAAAAGCCTTCTTATTATGGCCGGGGCTGGTTGTGGAAAAACCCGCACAATAATTGCCCGAACATCATATCTGATCCGATCGGGGGTAGACGCCTCCCGAATATTGATGATGACGTTTACCAACCGGGCAGCCCGGGAAATGAAAATGCGATTGCAATCTGAGGTTGGCCCGGTTTCGCACAAAGTCCAGGCCGGGACGTTTCATGCCTTTTGCCTCAGAGTCATGCGGCGTATACCCAATAGTTTTGGAATTCTGGGTTTAAATGTCATTGACGTCGATGA
>CALZJV010000667.1 GCA_945787595.1 uncultured Desulfobacterales bacterium
ACAATTTTCTGACAGGATCAACAGGATGGACAGGATAAATATACTAAACCAAAAAAAAATCCTGATAATCCTGTAAATCCTGTCGAAATAAATGAAGTTAGAGGACGGAAGCTAGATGCCAGTCGATTTTGGATTTCGGAATAATTGCTCTCAGAGCTCTGGATTAACTTAAGCGTTGATGGACGGAGATGATTTAACTATTATCCAATTTAAAATTTACTTGATTTGACAACCGCCGAGAATGATATCTGTAATTTTAGGATTTTGCATATAGTCTCAATATATCCGCTACACACAGCCAGAAAGCAGGCTACTATCATCAAACAGAAAAAAGTCGCTTTAGGTGGTTGGTACACAATAATGAATATCACATTTAGGCAATTTAGAACGGATGATTTATTATTATACGAGAATTGGCGTAATGAAATAAACGCACATCATCACATGTCGAATTTCTATCCACCGCAATTCAATGGTGAAATCGTAACAATTTCTAACCTGTATGTGTGGTATGTAATCTTAGTAGATGGTACAGATGTGGGCACGATTTGGTTTGAAAAAGGAAAATTACACGACTCGATAGTCTCACTTGGAATTATGATAGGCCATCCTGATAAACTCGGGATTGGACTTGGACAACAAGTTATTCCTCTGGCTATTGAATTGGCACACACGAAACTCAAATTTGAAGGAATTCAACTGCGTGTGAGGAAAACTAATTTACGAGCAATCGGTTGTTATAAAAAATGTGGTTTCAGCATAATAGGTGAAGGAACCTATATAAATAAAAAAGGCGAAGAAATCACATTTTTTGAAATGCATATGCAATCTGATCAGGTTAAATAGGATTACTGCAAAACTTCCACATAACTCCAACATATACAAACTTTGACAGGCTCCTGAAAATTTGCGATATCATTTTTTCAATCGAAGACCTTACTCGCTTTTCAATTATGTCAGCTCTAGTATAGGTCAGGCCAACTAAAACCACTCGACGATTAAAACCATCTTCGCGAACTGAGCCATCACAACGATCTAAACGAATATAGGGACCCTAACGAACTCCAGAAGGCAGAAAAATATGGATACAATAAAAAATCGAAAAATCATTGTTGCGGTGGCTCCGGTCGGGAAGGACATTAAACCGCCGTCGATCAATCCCCTGACTCCGGAAGAAGTTGCCCGGGAGGTTATTGACTGCACCCGTGTCGGCGCAAGCTTTGTCCATTTGCATGTACGCGATGACCAAGGCAACCAGACCGAAGATTTAACCCGGTTTTCACGCACCCTTGATTTGATCAGAGAATCATCGGACATTATCATCCAGGGATCCACCGGGGGGTTGTCGCAGCTTTCCCTGGAAGAGCGATGTGTGGCCCTGAATGATCCCCGGGTTGAGGTGGCCTCCCTCAACATGGGATCGGTAAATTTCAGCGAAGATGTCTATATCAACCGTTTGCCTGATATCCGCTACTGGGCCCGCCGGATGGAAGAAACCAATGTCATTCCCGAATTGGAGATATTTGAAGCCGGAATGTTGACAGCCGTAACCAGACTGCTGCAAGAAAGAGTGTTGAAACCTCCGTTTGCATATGGATTTTGTTTGGGGTTTCATTGGGCCCTGCCGGCCGACCCCAACAGCCTGTTTTTCTTAAAATCGAGTTTAACCGAAGGTGCTCCCTGGGGTGTTGTTCATGAAAGCATGCAGGACTTTTCATTGCTGGCCACGGCCATTGGCATGGGTGCCGCTGCCATTCGGGTTGGATTTGAAGATAGTGTATATTATGCACCGGGCAAGGCAGCTGCAACCAACGTGGAGCTTGTTGAAAAAATCGTTTCCCTCATCCATCAAATCGGCTATGAAGTTGCGACGCCGGTGGAAGCACGAGAATTGTTAGGGCTTAAAAAAATATAATTGGGACCTTAATTCTACTTTGTAGCACGAGAATTGTTAGGGCTTAAAAAAATATAATTGGGACCTTAATTCTACTTTGTCACATTATCCGAGAAAAATATTATATTTGAGAAAATGAGCTAAAATTAGAAATGAACTAAAATGAGCTAAAATTGTGGTATTCTGTCAATTTAAAAACAGATAGAGCGCAGCATCTCATTAACTTTAGGCATTTTAGACAATTTAGTTCATTTTAGTCATTCGGTTGTTATGCTATATCAGACTGTTATAAGAAAATGCCGAATTAAAAATAATTATGACAAAATGGCATCCTTTACCTGCCCTGGAGTGATGGGCAAATCCCGTACCCGCGCGCCGACAGCTTTGGCAATGGCATTGGCTATGGCGGGCGCCACGACGCTGAGGGCCGGCTCGCCGGCACCTACCGGGTAATAGTCGTTTTCAATTAACCGTACTCCGGTCTCAGGAAAAGCAGATCATTATGACTTTTTTCAGCTTTTAAGATGAAATCACAAAGCCCGATGTTTAAACATAGCTCAAAATCTCTTTGCGGGGCCCACTTTACTTCAGGATCAAAAAATACCCGGGCGGTTTCTGATTCTTTGAGCCGCGTGTATATCTTTTTTCTATCAACTTTATGATGGTTCAGCCGGTCGGCAATATATTTTGCGCAAAGGGAATCCTCATCACTGGGTTTGACTGCCCAGGTCCCCATACAAACCAGTGATACTTTTTGAGGCGCCCGTTTTTGGATATAAGCGACGATGGCCTCGGCATTGACGAAGCTGCCGCTGATTAACTCGTCAGCGCGGCGGGCATTGGCGAAACCCTGGGTGCCGGCAGAAGTGGTTTGAATGACTGTTTTTCCGGAGAATTCGACGGTTTCAATTTCAGTCGGCGAGTTTCCGTAATCAAATCCCGGCAGCATTTTCCCTTTGCGCTCCCCCATCAGAATATAATCCGGGTTTTCCTTCTTCAGTTGATATGCCAGATCGGCATCACCTATCGGAATAACCCCCACGGCGCCGTTACGCACAGCGTAACACGCGGTTGTAAAAGCGCGGAAGACATCGATGATGACAGTCAGTCCCTGGGCCTGCTTTGCTCCTTCAATTAAATGTAAAATGTCGATATCCATTATAATCAGCCTCCATTGGTGACATATGCCGGTTCAGCCAGACTTTTATTGGAATGTAAATTGCCGTCTGAAAACACCATGAATAATGAACTACCCCGCTGCAAGCAACGGGGTATCAATCGGAAAATTTTAGTCGCCCCAAGGGGCGGGGAATTAAACCCTCGTTCGCCGCAGGCGGATTAAAATTAATCTTGCGTTGAGCCTTTGGCCTCATCCAGCACTTTTCGGACGCTGGTAGCAAATTCTGTTTGCCCAATTTGAGCAGCGAAAGATCATCGTCGACTAAAAGAATGCGCTCATTTCCAGTCGGTAAAACAATGGGTGTTTCGGATTTCTGTTCAATCCGAATTTCGTGTGTTCTGCAAGTTTTCCAACTCTATCGGCAAAGAGTTTATTTTCCTTCTTTAACGCAGCTTCCATTTGCTTTTCCTTACGTGGTATCCGGTGAGGGGTAACACGATTCAATCGGCGAAGTCAAATTCCTCAATTTAATTGTTTAGAGATTTATGATTACCTTAAAAAGCCATCCCCACGCTAAAGTGGAATACAAAAAAATCCTTATTGATATTCTTGAACCTGATCCGGTATTTGGCCAGGCTTCTAAACAAGCGTTTCGGCGCTGCCTGCAGGAAGGTTCCGTCATCGCATGTGAGTAGGTTAGCCCCAAATCAATCTGGCCCGTTTCTCAAAACTCCCATTTCACCATCCACATGCCTCCCTCTCTCACTCTCTCCCCTACGCCCGGTATCCAACATCCGGAATCTGGTACCCAAATCTCAAAAAATACAACTTTTTTACAAACCGATTTACAACTTTTCGGGTCTTTTATTGTCAGCCACAACGCACTAGATTGACAATACAAGATTTTCTATCTAAAAACGGAATCATTGAATACGTCAATCCGACAATTAGCTTAAACGACAAAGCGATTGGTGCAAAAAACATCAACAATTAAGAAAGGAGGCAAACATCATGGCAAAAAAGAAAGAAAAGAAAAAATCCAAGAACAAAAATAAAGCGAATAAAACCTCCCACGAGCACCAAGCCAAGCTGTCCAGAAATGAGTATGAAGACAAGCTGTCCAAGCTGCATGCCGAGCTGGTTAAGCTGCAGCACTGGGTCAAAGAGAAGGGGCTCAAGATTGTTGTCATATTCGAGGGGCGTGACGCTGCCGGTAAAGGGGGTGTCATCAAACGGATCACCGAGAGAGTCAGCCCCCGAGTGTTCCGGGTGGAGGCCCTGCCGGCACCAACTGAGCGGGAAAAAACCCAGATGTACGGGCAGCGTTATATCCGGCGTTTTCCTGCGGCCGGTGAGGTCGTGCTGTTTGACCGCAGCTGGTACAACCGTGCCGGTGTCGAGCGCGTCATGAAGTTTTGCACCAAGGATGAGTATGAGCGTTTCCTGCAGGATACACCGATGTTTGAACGCTGGATGGTTGATTCGGGCATCCAGCTCATCAAATACTGGTTTGACATCAGCAAGGAGGAACAGGAACGCCGTTTTCAGGACCGCATGGACGATCCAAGAAAAATCTGGAAGCTGAGCCCCATGGACGTCGAGTCTTTCAAACGCTGGTATGACTACTCCCGTGCGCGGGACGATATGCTTGCCGCCACGAGTAGCGGCTGGGCGCCATGGTATATCGTTCATGCCGACAACAAGAGGCGTGCAAGGCTTAATTGTATCTCGCATTTACTCAGCCAGATTCCCTATAAAAAGCTGCCACGGGAAAAGGTCGATCTTGGCAAGCGCGACATGAAGGGCAAGTACGACGATCAGAAATCGATTGCCCAGTTCAAATTTATCCCTGGAAAATATTGACACTCGACTATTGCTCACCAAGCCTGAGAGGTATGAAATGAGAGACAAATCCCTTCAAGAGAAATTCAAGTCAAAGCTTCGCACGGCCGATGAAGCGGTTCGTATGATCCGTTCGGGTCAAAGAGTTTTTATCGGATCTTCCTGTGGCGAACCCCAGCATTTAGTCAATGCCCTGATGGATAACGCCAACTTCTTCTCAGATGTCGAGATCGTCCGCTTATTAAGCCTGGAAGGATCCGTGATGTCATTGATGGCAGATGAACACAGGGGTCATAAATTCCATGTCCGGTCGATCTACCAGGGCTCCGATCAAACAAAGAACCTGCGGGCAAATAAACGCTTCATCACACCACTAAACCTTTGTGCGGTGCCCGCCTTATTCAAAAAACAAATGCTGCCGCTTGATTTTGCAATGATTCAGGTCTCACCGCCGGATGACAATGGCTGGATGAGCCTGGGCATTTCAGTGGATGTCACGCACAGTTTTATTCATCTGGATGATGTCAGTGTCATTGTCGAACAGGAGGAAGAACTGCTCAGTGCATATAATCTGCCCGCCTATGAATCAGCTTCTGAGATAGCAGGCATAACCGCCAATCTGATCGATGACGGCGCCACCATACAGCTTGGTCTGGCAGAACTTTCTCAACCGATTGCAAAAGCGCTGGCCAAAAAAATCGATCTCGGGGTTCATACGGAAATATTAACCGATGACCTCATGGAACTGGTTTCACGAGGTGTGGTCACCAATCGTCATAAAACGTTGAACGAAGGAAAAGTAATTGCCAGCGGCGCCATCGGTAGTCAGGAATTGTACCGATCACTGCACAATAATGTCGTCATTGAATTTAGACCGTCGGATTATGTCAATAATCCAGCCATCATTGCACAAAACAACAAGATGGTTGCAATCAATTTTGCCAGAACCATGGATCTCAGTGGACAGGTCTACGCGGATGCACTTCCACATAATCATTTTTCCGGGGTAACCGGTATGTTTGATTTCATTCTGGGAACATCGATGTCTACCGGCGGCAAATCCATTATTGTCATTCCTGCCAGAAGCATCGATGGTAAAACCAGCAGAATTATACCAAAAGCCAACGGGGGCGCCATCGTGATACCTAAAGCTTATGTTTCTTATGTGGTCAGTGAATTCGGCATGGTCAACCTTTTGGGAAAAAACATCGAGGAGCGGGCCATGGCGATGATCAGCCTAGCGCATCCGGATTTTCGCGATGAACTCTTTCACAACGCACAGGAAGCCGGATTGATTGATCGCAATCGAACACTCAATGAATCTTTATTCGGCGTCTATCCCGTCAGAATGGAGGAAACCCGCCTGTATGACGGCCAACGGGTAATGTTTCGGCCGGCCAAGCCGATCGATGACCGCTTGATCCAGAAACATTTTTACAACATGGATGAAAAGGATGTCCAAACCAGATTTTTCAGTATACGTCGCAGTTTCTATCGGGAAGATATGGAAACCATGTTCCAAGTTGACTACATTAAAAACCTCACTATTGTTGCCGTAACCGGAGAAGTTGGGTTTGAAAAAATAATAGGTCTGGGTATGTATGCTCTTGAACACGGTGAGGTGGCCGAGGTCGCATTTTCCACCGCCAAAGAATGGCAGGGTAAAGGAATTGCCGGTATAATCCTGAACAAACTGGCAGAGGCCGCCCGCGAAAACGGCTTACTCAGCCTGGTTGCATATATACTGCCGACAAATACCGGAATGATTAAGCTCTTTAAGAAATTACCCTACAAGATCACAACTAAAATTGAAAGTGACATGTTGATACTCAGCTGTAACTTTGATGAAGAAAACTACGCTGGATGAAAACGGCCGGCCGGTTAAAAGCAGTGCTGCGGGACGTAATCCCGAGTTGAACGCCAGATACGCCTGTGTCAAAGGGTTTACGGTGCATGAGCTCCTCCGGCATGAAGAACGTTTGAACCAACCCTATCTCCGTAAAGCAGACAAACTGGAACTTGTTTCCTGGGATGAAGCCATCCAATTTGCCTCACAGCGCCTGCAGGAGATCTCAAACAAATACGGCCCGGAAAGTATCGGAATGCTTTGCAGCGGCAAAATCCTCAATGAAGAGGCCTACCTTTCGCAAAAGTTCCAGCGCGGCGTCATCGGCAACAATCATGTCGACAATTGCGCCCGGCTGTGCCACGGCCCCACCGAAGCCGCTTTAAGACAGCAATTGGGATACGGGGCCGTCAGCACCTTCCTGGAGGACTATGAAGCCACCGAAACGGTTTTTCTGGTGGGGGCGCATACGACCTTTACCCACCCGGTTATCTGGATGCAGGTCAAGAAACGCGCTAAAAAAGGCGGCCTCAACCTGATTCTGGCCGATCCCCGAGAAACCGATCTGGTTAAGAATGCCGCCGTCCACCTGAAGGTCAAACCCGGCACCGATATTTTCTGGATCAATGCGTTAGGTAAAATTATTATCGACAAAGGCTGGCATGATCAGGAGTTCTGTGAAAAGCAGACCATTGGGTTTGATGCGCTGTGTCAGACGCTTGAAAATCTTGATGTTGATGCGGCCTGCAAACGTGCCGGGGTAAAGCGTGAAGAACTGGAAAAAGCGGCCGAGCTGATTCATAACAAACGGACAATATTCATCTGGGGCATGGGACTCACCCAGCATGCCCACGGGACCGATAACGTCACCGCCCTGGTGAACCTGGCCTTGCTGACCGGTAACATCGGCAAGCCCGGCTGCGGTTTATCGCCTCTAAGGGGCCAGAACAACGTGCAAGGCGCCGGCGATATGGGTGCCCTGCCCAATTTACTGGCCGGACACATGGCGGTTGACGACGAAGCCGCCCGCATTCATGTCGGCGCTATCTGGGGCGCTGAAATTCCTTCCAGCAGAGGTCTGGCCGCACCTGAAATGATTCATGACATTGCCTCACGAAAAATCAGGGCGCTCTATGTCATCGGCGAAAATCCGGCGGTATCCGAGCCCCAGTCCAATTTTGTGACCTGGATGCTTCAGAAACTCGATCTGTTAATCGTGCAGGATATCTTTCCCAATGAAACATCCAAATATGCGCATATTGTCCTGCCGGCCGCAATGGTGGGCGAAAAAGACGGTACCTTCACCAACGCCGCGCGGCGGGTTCAGTACACGGCCGCCGGCCTGAAGCCTCCCGGTGAGGCCAAAGCGGACTGGCAGATACTTCAGGAAATGGCCAACGCCATGGGAGCGAAATGGCAATATACGTCAAGCGATGATATCTGGCAAGAAATCCGCGGGACGGCCCCGGTGTTCAGCGGCATCAGTCACCATCGCCTAAAAGAATCCAATGGAATTTTTTGGCCCTGCTATGATGAATCCCACCCGGGAACGCCCCGCCTATATGAGGACGGATTTGGCTTCCGGGACCGTCGTGCTCGCTTTCTGCCGGTTGAGTTGCCGGATACCCTTATGGAACCCACGGAAGAATATCCCTATGTGCTGATAACAGGGCGGTTGCTGGAGCATTTCAATACCGGCGAAATGTCACGGCGAACCACCAAGCTTTCAAAACTCAAGCCGGCATCCTATCTGGATATGAATCCTCAGGATGCTGAAGCGGCCGGTTTAGCCGAAAATGACACCGTCCGCATGACCAGTCCCCACGGAACGGTCCTTTTGCCGCT
>CALZJV010000668.1 GCA_945787595.1 uncultured Desulfobacterales bacterium
TCCAGTGCAAAGTTTTGGGCCTTGACTTTCTCATCGAATCTGATCAGGGAAAGGGACTCCATAAAATGGGTTTCTCCGCGGGCTTGTTCTTTAAAAATATATGGGTTGAGAAATAAAAGAACTAGCGCTATTGAGAATAGATGAAAATATTTTCCTTTTTTCCCCATGATGTATTCCTCTCTATCGATTTTGTCACCTTAAGGGCTTCCAGAACTATTCGTCCACATCAATTTTTATATGATATTTTCAGGCTGTCTGAGACGATATGAAAGTCTTCATCTGAATTGAATCGGTCGTGATTATTTAGTGGGAACGTCGAGGAGGCTTAAAGAGGGGCGAATAGACTCCCGGTGGTATGAATTGCCTGTCCCTGACAAGAAAACGACCTGCAAGAGGCAAAACAAAAAGAGCTGACAACACAATGGCGATTTTGATAAATGAATCGTTTGAAAAGGGGCAGCCTCTGTCCGAGGGAGAATCAAGGTCGAGATCGTTTGTGACACAATAAGATGAGCACAATGTGATAATAGGAATGCAAGATACAAGAATCCCGATAAAGCTAAACAGAATATGATTTTCCCGGGTAAGATTCATTTAAAGGGTACCATTGGGTTAATGGAAATAAAATATCACATTGTAGTATGAAGTCAAGTATTTTATAAACCCGCCTATCAGTGTATTCGAGCCTAATACATTCCCGGTTTACCCGGTATATCTATCCCGTTTTTCCGAGTCTTTTAAAATTTTATAAATTCATTTTTTTCCTTGACCTGAATGTAAATTCGGGTTGTATAGTGTAGTTCGGGGTTAATAAATTTTGAATCTGCACAACCGGTAGATATGATATGAATAGAACAATTAATGAGTTACCTAAATGTCACTTAACACCAACGCCTCTGGAACTGAACTCAAGCAGGGCCGTCGCAGTTTTTTGCTGCGACTTTCTTGGACCGGTATAGGCCTTTGCTTAACGACTTTTTTGGCGGCGGTGTTGAGATTTTTTTGGCCGCGTGTGTCCAGCCGGCCCGCCAGGTCCTTTCAAGTGGGTTTCCCGGACGATTATCAACCCGGCCAAGTGGTCTACAACCGCAGCCGAAAGCTCTTTATCGTTCGCGATGAAAAGGGTTTTTTATCCCTTTCCGCCCGTTGTACACACCTGGGTTGTATGGTGGTCTGGAACAGGGACCACCAAATGTTCTTATGCCCATGCCATGGAGGGAAATATGATGCCGAGGGGCGAAATGTGGAGGGTCCCCCACCCCTTCCACTGGATCTATTGTCCATCAGACTTGATGATAATGGAATTCTTGTTGTAGATCAGGATATTAGTATCAAACGAGGGAAAGGCCCTGCTCTACGTTTTCGACCCTGAGAAAGCTAAAACCCAATCATACTACTCTACCTGTTGATACAGATAACGGATTGTTGAAGATGACCATAAAGCCGCCCCCGGAATTTAAGCGCAAAATATTCAGATCCGGCCTGCCCCGCACCCCGGCAGAGGAGCTACAGGCGGTGCGCCGAACGGTTTTTTTGCACCTGCATCCGATACGGATATCTGCCAGCAAGATGAAGATCAGTTTTACCTGGTGCCTCGGGGGATTAAGCTTCCTGCTATTTCTGGTGACAGTCTTCACTGGAGCTCTATTGATGATCTATTACCGGCCGACCCTGGAAAATGCCTACGCCGACATACTAGATCTGCGTTATACCGTCTATCTAGGGGGGTTTTTGCGTAACGTTCACCGTTGGGCCGGGCATGGCATTGTGATCACCGTCGTGCTGCATATGCTGCGCGTTTTTTACACGGGCTCCTATAAACCGCCACGGGAATTCAACTGGATAGTCGGCGTTTGCCTGCTTCTGATTATATTAGCCTTTGCCTTTACGGGCTACCTGCTGCCCTGGGATCAGATTTCTTACTGGGGAACCCGGGTGGGCACCAATCTGCTTCATTCGGTTCCATTACTTGGCGCTGATGGACCCTTCGGCAGCGAACTGGGACTCAGCTACGATCGTGATATATCCGTCTTGCTGTTGGGCGATTCAGATCTCGGCCCCAGGGCTCTGATCCGTTTTTACACCCTGCATGTCTTTATTTTACCACTTCTAACAGGCATCTTTTTAATGGTACATTTCTGGCGCGTGCGCAAGGATGGTCAACTGGCATCAAGGCTTTAAAGTGGAAGCAATACCGATCACCTTCCTCCAAAAGACTGCGGATTACAGATAAAACCGATTAATTTCAAGGAGATCGATTGCCAAAGGACATACCAAAAGATACAACCAAAGCAGAGAACAAGCAAGATCCTCCCGTCATGTTACCGGTCTACCCGGGTTTTGTATTCAAAGAATTTCTGGCGGCACTTTTATGTTTATTGGTTTTGGCCTGGCTGGGACTGGTTGTTGAAGCCCCTCTAGATGTGCCCGCGGACCCGGACTTTACGCCCAACCCCGCCAAAGCGCCCTGGTATTTTCTGGGGATTCAGGAGATGCTGCTTTACTTTGATCCCTGGTTGGCCGGCGTGGTTATTCCTTTTCTCATCATATCGGGTTTGATCTTGATCCCACTGCTAGATACCAATCCACGAGGTGCTGGGTGTTATTCCTTCCGGCGTCGGATCTGGGGCACATTACCATTTACCGCCGGTCTATTATTGTTGACTTTGCTTATGATAATGGCAGCCTGGTTCCGTGGTTCCAACTGGGATTGGTACTGGCCCTGGCAGGACTGGAGCATGGCGAAGCCGGCTCGACTGTACTTTCGCAGCCTTCCAAATTGGCTGGGTCTGTCTTTGATAGGCATCTATTACCTTATGGGATTACTTTTACCCTTCACCTTTTGGCGCAGCCGATTCGAGAAATGGGGACAGATTCGTTACTCGATCTACTTTTTTCTGGTTTTGACCATGATCGCTGTTATAATCAAGGTTTTACTCCGCTTCCTCCTGAATGTAAGGTATATCGTCCAAACACCATGGTTTAATATCTGAATGGAACAGGCTTTGCAAAAAAATCCGGGAGTAAACCGACATCTGTATCTAATATTCGCCCTGCTCGTTATTGCTCTCCTGGTGACTTTGGGTTTAATCTTCCGAAAGGAAGCGGATCCTGAATGGATTCGCCATCAGAAGGCGTTTTTTCGCGAAGAAACGATAAAGGTTACGAAGGCTTTAGCACTTGACGATGGGACGCAACGCACAATCTTACAAAAGCGTTTGCGCTACCTTGACCGCCCCCGGTACAGGATCAGGCAGATTCTACTGAGGGACGGCAATCGCGTCGACCGGTGCATTACCTGCCACCTGGGTCTGAAACAACTTGAGAAAAAGCATTCGCAAATAGAACGTTTTCCCTTCGAGGAATACGGTTGTACGGTTTGCCACGGTGGTGTCGGCAGGGCGACGGAAACGTCCAGAGCCCATTCCACTTTGCGTATCCCCCCCAGACCACTG
>CALZJV010000669.1 GCA_945787595.1 uncultured Desulfobacterales bacterium
CCCGCCATGGCCCGCACCCAATTTGTTTCCATCGGTACCGGCGGCACCGGCGGTATTTACTATCCCTATGGTGGTGGTGTCGCCGAGATTTGGACCAAGCATGTCAAGGATGTCAAGGCGGTGGCCGAAGTGACCGGTGCCAGTGTGGAAAACGTAAAACTGGCCCACAAGGGCGAAACCGTTATTGGTGAGGTCATGGGCGATGTGGCGGTAGCAGGCTTCGATGGATTGTCAAAATTTAAAGGTAAAAAACACAACATCCTGTCCATGGCCATCATGTACCCCAACTTGCTGCAGGTGGTGACTTTGAAAAAAAGCGGGATCAGCAACATTGAGCAGATTAAAGGTAAAAAAATAAGCTCGGGCAGCCCCGGCAGCGGAACCAATTTTATGTCCGAGACGGTGTTCAAAGCCCTTGGAATTCCGTTGGATTCTTATAAAGACAGCCGTCTGTCGTTTACCGAAACAGCCAACGCACTGCGGGACGGCACCGTCGACGTGGGCTTCTGGTCTGTGGGACCCGGTACCAGCTCCATTCTGGATCTGGCCACCACCCATGATATCCACATCATTTCTTTTACGCCGGCCCAGCAGAAAAAAATTTTTAGCGCCAACAAAGAATATTCGACCGTTGATCTGGCCGGTGGTGTTTACCGGGGAGTTGACAAACCGATTCCGACCATCGGTGTTTGGAACGTGATGATCTGCCAAAAGTCGCTGGACACGGACCTGGTTTACAGCCTGGTGAAAGCCCTCTTCGAACATCAGGACTATTTGCTCAAAATTCATCCTTCGGCTTCCTATACGACACCGGAAAATGCCGTAAAATATTCACCCATCCCGTTGCATCCGGGGACCCTCAAGTATATGAAAGAAAAGGGTATCTCCGTGCCGGCAACGCTCTTGCCCTAGGAGAAACGTCTTGACGAATCCCGGCCGGCGGCTCCTTTTAGGGGCCGCCGGCTTAGCTTTTACCCTTTTAGTGGCGGGTTTGCTTGCCCCCGGCGGACTGGAGCTGCAAGTTGATCCGGTAAAAGGCGGGCCGCCGCTGCTGGTCTTACCATTGGAACCGGGCGAGCGTTTTACACTGCACTATTACCACTCGGTTGAAAACGCTCCCATCTGGGAAGAGCACAGCCTGGATGAAACGGGGCGCATTTATATTGAAGAAGAGCGCTATTTGAAATTCGGTGCCGGGATGGGACGTATGCCGGGCGTCGGCCGTATGGTTCGGCGGGAACCATATGAGGTCATTGAGGACATGCACATGCCTACCGGGAACTTTGTCCTGCGAATCGGCAGCCGGGGCGTGGACCACACCATCATCTGGCGGGGGACAGCCACGAACCTATCGGCAGTGGCGCCGCATCAAGCCGCGAGCTTTTCGGCCCGGCCGATCAGCCTGCTGTACGGTTGGTGGCGCCGTATCTGGCCGCATCCGGCCACGCCGGTCTTGAGGAATGATTAATGCCAGGGGAAACTTCAAACGCAAAAGTCAACCAGCCGTCAGGTGAGATTGCGACCGGGAGCAGCACGCCTGCCGATCGCAATCTGTCTTTGGTGCAGGTGACAGCCGCGATCGTGTTGGTGCTTTCCGTCAGTTTAAGCCTGTATCAACTGTACACGGCAGGGATTGCGGCCTTGACGGCACTGATTCAACGCTCCATTCATCTGGGTGCGATCCTGTCGCTGACGTTTCTGTTAAAACCGCCGTTTAAAGGTGCACGCAAGGATAAATTGAGTCTCTGGTTGATTCTGGACTGGACGCTGGTGTTTCTGTCCGTTGTCTGCGTCAGCTACATTATCTACAATCTCAATGAGATTTTCGAGCGACAGGGAGACTGGCTGCCCAGCGATTTGGCAATCAGTATTATCGGCACGATTCTCGTGCTGGAGGCCTGTCGCCGGGTGATCGGGACCATTATGACCGGCATCTGCGCTGCGGCGATTGGCTATGCCTTATACGGTCCCTACATGCCCGAACTGATCATCCACAAGGGTTACAGCATCGAGCGGATTGCCACCACCCTGTGGCTGACCACCGAGGGCATTTTCGGCTTGCCCATCGGAGTGGCCGCCACCTTTGTTTATGTGTTCGTGCTTTTCGGAGCCGTGCTGGAAGCAACCGGCGGCGGCAACTTTTTCATAGATCTGGCTTACGCCCTGACCGGCCGTTTTTCAGGCGGCCCGGCCAAAACCTCCGTGGTGGCTTCGGGTTTTTTGGGTTCGGTCTCCGGTTCGGCCGTCGGCAATGTGGTGGCCACCGGCTCCTTCACCATCCCCATGATGAAGCGCGTCGGCTACCGACCCCATGTGGCCGGTGCGATCGAGGCGGCCGCTTCCACCGGCGGTCAGCTCATGCCGCCGATCATGGGTGCCGGGGCCTTCCTGATGGCGGAATTCACCAGCACCAGCTATCTGACCATCATCAAGGTGGCTCTGATTCCGGCGATCATGTACTACCTGACCGTGCTGTTTTTCGTGCATTTCGAAGCTCAGAAACAAAACCTGAGTGGACAGCCCAAAGAAAATCTGCCCAAAATCCCCAGCGTTTTGCGTGAAGGCCTGCACTTCATCATTCCCCTGGCCATTCTGATTTATGTTCTGGTGGCCAACTACTCGCCCATGATGGCGGGTTTTGTGGCTGTTCTGAGCACATTTGCCGCCAGTCTGATTGCCAATGCCGTGCGTTGGACGGTGTCCGCCAATCAACTTTCGACCGACGATCCTGCTCGCAGGAGTCTGTATGATTTCGGCCGCAATGAATTCAAACAGATATTGGGCTCATTGGAGAAGGGTGCCCGCAACGCGATTATGGTCTCGGTGGCCTGCGCGGCCGCCGGCATCATCGTCGGCATGGTCACACTGACCGGTATGGGACTTAAGTTTTCCAGCCTGGTTTTGGATCTCAGTTTCGGCATCAAGGCCCTGGCGATTCTGCTGATCGGCGCTGCGTCGCTGGTCCTGGGCATGGGACTGCCGGTAACGGCCAGCTACATCGTGCTGGCAACCCTGGCCGGCCCGGCATTGCTGGATATGGGAGTACCCATCCTGGTAACCCACATGATCGTGTTCTGGTATTCCCAGGATGCCAATGTCACGCCACCGGTCAGCCTGGCCAGTTTTGCCGCGGCCGGAGTGGCGGGCGCCAATCCCATGCAAACCGCGTTTACTTCCTGGAAACTGGCCAAAGGTCTGTATATCATTCCCATTATCATGGCTTACCGCCCGCTTCTCGGGATGGGTCCAGACTATGAACTGCTCCATTGGGAGGTCGTCTTTACCATGCTGACCACCACAGTGGGGCTGATTGCCTTTACATCGGCGCTGGAGCGCTACTTCATACGGCCGGCCACCTGGCTCGAAACGGCCTTGTTTACGGTGGCGGCGGCCGGATTGTTCTGGACTGAGCTGTGGGCGGACCTGATCGGTTGGGCCGCGTTTGTGCTGGT
>CALZJV010000670.1 GCA_945787595.1 uncultured Desulfobacterales bacterium
GAAGATCCGCCGTTTCTTTGGAGGGATAAGAAGCAGGGAGCGTTTTGAATCTGGCGCTTTAGAAGGGTCTAATTACGAAGTTTGATTACGGTGGTGTAATTTGACTTCATACGTTGGTTTTGACTGGGATTGATATTTGGCAATTGTCATGTTAAATTGCCAAAAATGAGGAGACAACATGGAAACTACTTTAGACAAATTTGGACGAATCGTCATCCCAAAAGAATTCGCGATGATTTCAACCTCAAACCAGGAAGCCAGATTCGTATTGAAGAGCGTGAGCAAGCTATCATATTAAAACCGGTTGCCGGCGAACCAAATCTCCACTGGAAAGACGGGGTACTCGTGTTTTCCGGAGCGCCCATGGGGGACGTTGATAAAGCAATTGAGAAGCATCGGAATGACAGGTTAAAAAAACTTCAGATAGTAAATGAAAATCTTATTTGATACATCAGTAAATATTGCAGGGCTGATCGAGGCCCACCCGATGCATAACAGAGCCTTTCCCTGGTTGAAGCGGGCCAAGGAAAATGAGTTTGAATTGATCGTGGCCAGTCACACCATAATGGTCATCTTTTGCGTTTTCGATTTTTGAAATACTTTGTTGACTGAGTGACCATTTTTGGCAGATTTCTTAATAAAATACAAGAATATATGGTTTTGCTAACCTAAAATTGACCCCCCAATTGTACAAACGACAATCGAAAATTGACCCTGCCTCTGTTATAGCTGATTTGCAGCTATCAAATCAGACAGGCGGATTTGGGAGCTCAATTTTTGCATCATCAAGATAAAACAGCTAACTGTCTTGCACCTGCAGGAGGTTTGATTGAAAAAACAGAAGCTTTTGATTATTGAAGACGAAGCCTCGGTGGCCAAACAGCTTAAGTGGGGTCTCGGGGAGGAATATGAAATTACCATTGCCGTCCAAGCTGATCAAGCAAGACCACTGCTGGTCTCCGGCTCCTTTTCTGTCATCACCCTGGACCTGGGGCTGCCGCCCTACCTGGATAGCCCGCAGGAAGGTTTCAAGCTCCTGGAAGAGATAAGTTCTCTTTCCCCCCAAACCAAGGTAATCGTCATCACCGGCAATGCCGAGAAGGAAAATGCGGTCCAGGCCATTGCACCGCCGGCTGCAGCGGCATGCTTTCCAGGGTGGGGAGTTTTGCGGTATGCTGGGTGTCTCCCCGGTTATGGGCCGGCTGTTCGAGCGGATCAGCAAGGTGAGCGGGACCGATTATCCGGTGCTCATAACCGGAGACAGCGGCACAGGCAAGGAGATGGCCGCACGGGCAATTCACAGTCTGAGCCCAAGGGACCAAAAGCCCCTGGTGATCATAAACTGTGGAGCGATTCCTGAAAACCTTTTAGAAAGCGAGCTTTTCGGCCACGAAAAAGGGGCTTTCACCGGGGCTGCCGGGCGCAAAATCGGCAAGTTTGAGCAGGCTGACGGGGGGACGATTTTTTTAGACGAGATTGGTGAACTGCCCTTGGCCCTGCAGGTGAAAATTCTGCGGTTTCTCCAGGAAGGTACCGTCGAGCGGTTGGGAGGCATAAAGACAATTACCCTGGATGTCCGCATCCTTGCCGCCAGCAACATCAATCTGAAAGATGCCGTCAAGAAAGGTGGCTTCCGCGAAGACCTCTTCTACCGCCTGAACGTTGTCCCGTTAATGGTCCCCAGCCTGAGGGAGCGAGCGGAAGATATCTTACTTCTGGCCCATCACTTTCTGGGGGAGGAGAGCCAAAAACTTCAGCGTGGGCCAACTTCCCTATCGCCGGCTGCGATCTCCGCTTTGACTGCAAATACCTGGCCGGGTAATGTGCGCGAGCTGCAGAACCGCATCCGCCGGGCTTTGGGCACCACCACCGGTCGAATCATAGATCCCGTCGACCTGGGACTGGAAGACGCACCGCCAGAGTACCTGGGGCAAAAGTTTCTTACCCTGAAACAGGCCCGGGAAACAGCCGAGAAAAAGACCATCCGCCAGGCCCTGGCACTGACCGGCAACAATATCAGCCAGGCTGCCAAGCTGCTTGAGGTCAGCCGGCCAACCCTGCATGACCTCTTGAAGAAGTATGGGATCGGTTCATAAATCGAGAGATGGTTTAATCCGCAGATTTCGCAGATTATACGGATTAAAACCACATTAAGGCCGATGCGAATTTCCGAGACGTTTACATTAAACATACAGCTAGGCTGTACGGGTATGACAGTGATTATTTACCGCCCGCTTCGCTCGAGACGCAAAGGCCGCAGAGTCCGCAATCGCATCCGCCGAACTGGGGTTGGAAGACACACCAACAGAAGGCGAAGGGCAAAAAAAAATCCCCCGGGGGTGACGGGGGATTAAATCAATCTTGGGTATGTTGTAAAGTGCTGTAGCTATGCCCTGTAAGCCTTCTTGTTATACCGTTTGCGTCCATAAACCACTAAACCGAGAAGGCCGGAGCCCATGAGCAATATAGTGGCAGGTTCGGGGACAGGAGCAATTGGTATTGCGTTAGCCTTAGCCAAATATATCGCCTTATTAAATTTGAAGCCACGTATCTTACTGCCCAATATTCTTGCAACCAACTCAGCACGTATAAAGCCTTTCTCGCTTAGGGTTATGGTAGATGTTAACCAATATTCGGCTCCCTTTATCTTAATTTTCTTCTCTCTGATGTTTTCTCCTATTGTGAGGTTTTGCATAATCCATGTCATACTCTTATTACGGTTATCAGAAAAATTCAAATTTATTTTAGGCCTGATTTTATGTTGTGAGTGGCTATTAAATCCTTTAATGGCTACATTATGCGTCCAGTTGTGGATAGTATTATTCGTCATAAAAGCATTGGCCTTATATGTACTCAAATTTTTAAACGGCATAGCACTCGCAGTTGCCACTATCCCAAAAACCAGCGTCACCGCACATAAAAACATTAAAAACTTTTTCATTTCTCTTCCTTTTGGTATATTGATTTAAATTCGAGTCTTGCTATACATTAAGCAAAAATCATACTAGAAATATAAATAATTGAATTTAAACGAAATTTAAATGGATGTGACACCATGATTTCTGCCTGTGTAAAATTATCCGACAGTTATAAACCGGCATAAACCAACGCTTGCCATAGATAAAAGCTGCTTAGCACTCTGTAATCTTGCGTTAAACGGCTACCACTCGGAAGACATCGAAAATTGTTCGGAATAAATCACTCAGAAAGGTGTCGAAATAATTTACAGTTTAGCAGAGCCAGATGTTGATGGCGGGGTTTAAGTGAGTGTCCCTTGCGGGTGTAAATCACGGCTGTTGGCAAATGGTAGTCTTTCATTCCTTATCACCGCGATTTGAAAATCAGGTTTCAGCACTGCCGCTGGCTTGAAAAGCGGTCAGCTTAATCGAATAAAAAACTTAACGAAATTCAATTCTATTTTTCTGACAGGATCAACAGGATGGACAGGATACAGCGATACTAAAACAATATAATCCTGTAACTCCTGTCTAAATTATTGAAATTTTATATGAGGTGTCAGTAGTGAAAAGGCGAGAGCCGGCCTGAACCCTGAAACCCATGCTTGTAGAAGGTTTCACCACGCCCGGTAATGCCCAAAAAGAGAGCTATTTTCATAGTATCTTACGCGGTCTGTACTATCAGTCACGGTCCGATTTTCCGCTCCTTACCAGCGGCAGCCTGATCACAAACCGGGCTCCGCCCCTTTCAACATTTTCAGCGGATATGGTCCCTTTGAGGCTTGTCACTAGACGGTGTACCTGCCAGAGGCCGATACCCGTTCCTTTGGACTTGGTGGTCTTGAAGGGCTGAAACAACGCGTCGGGCAAAAGATTCACGGCAATTCCCCGGCCGCTGTCCGTGATCTCTATGATTGCCTGCCCCTGACCGTCATCTCTGGAGGCTTTTATCCGCACGACTCGTCCCCCACCGCCTGCCTCCAGTGCGTTTAGCAGCAGGTTCTCCAGGACGGGGAACAAAAGCTTCGGATCTGAATTTACCCGGATTGAAGTCCGGCAGTCGAGAGCGATATTCATAGCCTCCAACTTTTTCCCCAATTGTGCGCAGTGGTCTTCCAGAAACTGCCTGAGTTCCATGTCCTGCCAAACCGGAGCAATCTCATCTTTGAGCATGCTCAAACGATCCTGCACTTTGGCCATCCTTTTTAGGGCATCATTTACGGCCTCCAGCATGTCTTGCTGAAATTCGGGCTTTTGGATATGGTCGGCAGCGTTCTTACTGGCCAACGAGAGCATGGTGGCTGCATTTTTGACATCGTGGAGGACAAAGGCCGACAGCTTGTCCCAGGCCCTGAGCTCCCGGGCATGGGCCAATTTCTCGCTCATTCTTACTGCCAGCAAGGCGGAAGCCGCCTGGGTGCCAAGTGCCGTCAGCAGGTCAAAGTCGTCGTGGCCATAACGGCCTCCGGTAAATTCCGGTCCGAGACCGATCAAGCCGACGAGCTGATCTCCGATGAAAAGCGGTGCCGTGAGTACCAGATTGAGATCCGTCAGAAATCCCTCCTTTCTTTCTGCTACCGTTTTCCATTCCCCGTCAGGTTCTTTTTCGTTGACGTCGAAATAGGGATGTGTCCGGAGGAATCGAACCAGTGGATCATCGGGGGAAAAGGCATTGGCAATTTCTCTACCGTCCGGGTTCCCATCTGATGAAACAATTCTGTAACCATGCCCCGTATCCCCAAGCCATATGATAAGATTAGTTGTATATAGACTTTCGGACAAGACCTGGCGTAGCGCCTTGATCACATCGTCCTCGGTTAAAGCTCCCTGTAGGTGACCGGAAAGGGCCAGCCACTCGTCCCGATACTCGTATTTGTTGACATAAAAATGGGTGCTGATAAAGAATTGAACTCGGCGACGCAGCTTCCCGGAGAAGGCAAATAAACCAATGGCAACTAGTCCGAGAGCCAGAAACAGCCAACCTAGCACAAAAGGAAGGGTCAGCCCGAATGTTCGCATAATTAAGGAGACAACGCCAAGAGCAAAAAGATATCCGGCAAAAATGGATGGTGCCACAAAGGAATAGACGATCTTGCGGGATATAAACATCTTGCGGTTTAGCAGCCGGTGGCGGGCGACTGCGTAACCCATAAAGGACCAGGCAACAAGCACGAGCGCAGCAGTGAGCATAAAATGATCGGAAGCGAGCCGCAGGAACGTAAGCCGGTAAGAGGTGGCCCAGGCAAATGTTCCACAGATCAGATACCCTCCGACAACCAGGAATTTATATTCCCAACGACGTGCCGGTTCTAGCGTACGCCAGAATCTTTCCAGGCGCCATGCCATGGCAAGTACAGATATCAGGAGGAAAATGGCATAAAAATAAACCGATCCATTATGGTTAAAGACAAGACTTTGATCTGCTATGCGGATACGGATTGCCGGGGGGTAGACTAAGCAATAGCCAATCAGCGCTATCACCACGGCTCCAATTAAAATCTGTATTAATAGGGTTTGACGGGATTCCTGAGCCGGCGTAACGGTCACCCTGCCCAGCCGGTAGGCCATTACAAACCAAAGAAAGGCAAAAATGGTTTCAGAAATAAGGAGCAGCGGCACCACATGGGGTTCCAAGTGATAGCTCAGGAAGATGTATTCAGCGGCCAGCAACGGCATACATAGCAGGACCTGGACTAGAGAAAGAGAATAACGCCGTTCAACGCTTTTAAGGCGAAAAACCAGAAGCGAGGAGAGCAACAACAACAGATTCGATACGTAAAATAAATAGATCGGCATGGAATTAACATCAATGAAAGGTTGGGTTTAATTTTATTACCGCACCTAACAGAGGCGTGGCAATTTACCCCTTTGTGGGAGCCGATAAACAGCCTAACAGCCAGGCACATAGCCGCAATACCAACCCAACACAGGCAGATATAGATAAATGCAGCATGACTGAAGCGGGCATCGGCCATCCCAAATTACATATGCTGTATTTGGTAGCACTTTGGAGACTTCCGATCAAGATTTTCATGATCTTTTAAAAAAAATCAGCAATTTTTTATACGAACGCTAATCATGCACGGTTAAGGTGCATTTTAAGGTTAAAGGCGAAAGGTTAAGGGTGAAAGGCGGAAGGAAAGAAGCGGCGAAGTTGGGAAGATGAGAAGTTGAGATACGCTTGGGGCGCTTTTTAAGCTGATTTAGTTTATTTGGTTATTAAAGGAATTGCTAAAATTAACTTCAAGCCTTCATGCACCTCGTCCATTCTTCTATTTGAAAGCGTGCCAATTTTTTCTTTAATGCTTCTTTTGTCTGCAGACTTAATTTGAGTAGTATTGATTACGCATTTTTTTGGTAAATTTGCCTCTCCTTTTCTTAGAATCACGTTGCCAGGCAGTTCTCCAAATTTTATTGTAGATGTTATCGCCAGCATGATAACCGTGTTGAGTTTACTATCGTTTAATATGTCATTTTGAATGACAAGACCCGGCCTACGTCCAATCGGCTCAGAACCCTTTCCCGGTGAAAAATTAACCCAGTAAATGGAACCTTTTCGAATTACCATTCCTGGCCTCCCTGGTTCCCAGCTCCATCGAACCATTTGGTCGAATGGAGTTGCTCCTTTTTGATTGAATCATCTGAAAAGACCCGGTTATATGAATCTTTAATTTGTCGTTCCTTTTCGCTTAATACCTTTTCGCGAAGTACGTTTGATATATATTTGCTGCGAGACAGCCCCATCTGTTTGCTGATATCATCAATCATTATCACAAGGTCAGCCGGAATTGTGATAGCAACTTTTTGTGTATGCATAATTGATACCTCCTTAAAGTATGATAATTTCTAAATACTATAAGGGGATGATTCTATAATGTCAAGGTAATAAAGGTTTCTAGGGTTTCTAGAAGGAAAACATAGGGGTCCTCAGATACGCAGGAGGACAAAGGATAAAGGTGAAAGACGGAAGGGCAGAAGCGGCGAAGTTGGGAAGATGTGAAGTTGGGATACGCTTGGGCGGTTTTTAAGTTGATTGGCCAGGTAAAATACTTTTCACTGTTACTATCGTAAATTTCACAAGCTAAAAGTTTGCTGGGCTCCCTTGGTTGGGTTGACTAGGTTGATTGAGTTTATTCAAAATCGAAAACCTGGTCCTCAGGGCCAGGTCAGAGGTGATCGGCTCTGCCATAGAACAAATCTGTTCAAGGTTTCAGGTGTCAGGTTTCAG
>CALZJV010000671.1 GCA_945787595.1 uncultured Desulfobacterales bacterium
GGCATTAGATTGAGAGTTTTCCAACTTTTCCTGCAGTCTCGCGATCAAGACCACCTTCGAAGACAGTTCAGAACTCAGAAGCTCCCTGCTCTTTTTTTCCCGGCTCAGCTCTTTTGCCAGATTGGAAAGCTGCTGTTCCGACCGGGAAAGCGTTTGATCTCTCGTCGCCAACTCGCCCTCGAGCGCGGCAACCCGTTCTTTCACATCTTTCAATTCCTGGATGTCGGCGGTAGGTTCAGCATGGCGGGATCTCAGTTGGCCCAGTTGGGTATCGGAGGAGGCCTTTTGGGCTTTCAGATCCAATAATTGGCCTTGCAGCTCTGCAATCTCATTTTTACTTTTTTCGATATCATTCTCCAGCTCTGCCCGACTGGAGATGGTAGCTTCCAACTCCTGCTGAAGCTCTGCAACCAGATCAGCTTTTATTGAGAGTTCAGATCTGAGCTGTTGCCTGTTCTGTTTTTCTTGATCAAGCTCCTTTGCCAGATCTGTAAGCTTTTGTTCCCCCATCGCCACCTCACCCTCAAGCGCGGCAACGCGTTCTTTCGCACCTTTCAATTCCTGGATGTCGGCGCTAAGCCCAGCATAGCTGGCTTTCAGCTGGCCGAGTTGCGTCTCGGCTGAGGCCTTTTCCGTTTTTAAATTCAGCAGATTTTCTTGTAAATCATTGATTTTTTTCGTACTATTTTCAATTTTAGTCTCAGCCTTCAAGGCCTTGAATTGAGAGTCTTCCAACTTTTCCCGCAATTCATCAATCAGGTCCACCTTCGAAGAGAGTTCAGAACTCAGAAGCTCCCCGCTCTGTTTTTCTTGATTGAGCTCTTTTGCCAGCTTCGCAACCTTTTGCTGTGACTGGGAAAGCATTGAGTCTATCATCGGCACTTCGCGCTCAAGCTCCACAACACGTTCTTTCGCGCCTTTTAATTCCTCCAGAGCGGCTCTAAGCTCCTCATTATGGGTTTTTAGCTGGACGAGTTGGTCCTCGATAGAAGTATTTTGGGTTTTAAGATCCAACGCCTGAACTTGTGCCCCGACAATACTACTTTGCTGTATGGTAGTTTCATCCGGTTTTTGAGACGCAGTTTCCGATTTTGAGCCAGTGTAACGATCGATTGCCTGCCCCAAATAAGTCTTAAGGTTCCGATATGGCGCGTGACTTTCACCAAAAAAATAAAGGTATCCGAAAATGCCCAACAAAATAACCACAAACGTCGGGGTGACATATCCAAGCTTAAGCGCGGCAGGTTTTATGCGCACTTTTCTGGCAACTACTGGATATGAATCCCCCGGCGTAGCGGGTGGTATCCCGGTTCCGGTTTGCGGGATCGTTTTTGATGAAGCACTCAGATCAGCTATCGCGTCTTCTGTTTGTTGCTTCGGCATTATGCAATTTGCTGCACATTCTCTGATTATTTCCGGTTCTATTATTTTTATATCTTTAGCATATCCGGTTAATAAGGCAAAATCGCAAATAATATTAATCAGACGAGGGTTCCCTTCAGAAAAAAAATAGATTTCACGAATTGCTTCCGGACTAAAAATCTTCCTTTCAGAACCGGCAATTTTGAGACGATGGCTGACATATTGCTCCGTTTCAATTTCCTGCAACGGTTCGATTTGATGGATAATCGCAATTCGCTGCCTCAACGCTTTGTTATTATTTAATATGCTGTTAAATTCATTTTGGCCGACAAAAACAATATTTATCAGCTTTTTATCCGGCTTCTCTATGTTTGAAATAAGGCGTACCTCTTCCAAACGCTCCGGATCAAATCTCTGGGCCTCTTCAATAACGAGTACGACTTCTTTATGATGAACATAGGCATCGTTTAGGAAATGCTTTAAATGGATAAGAAAGTCCCCTTTGGTGCTAAACTTTTTATTCATTTTAAGCGCATCCGCCGTCAAATTTAAAAATTTCAGCTGCTTCAAAGCGGGATCGGGAATCTGCGCAAAAATAATATTATCCCCTAAACTATCGGCCAGTGCATTGACAAGGGTGGTTTTACCGGTGCCGACATCGCCGGTAAGGGAGATAAGCCCTTTGTTATCCAAAATACCATATTTCAAGGCGGCAAGAGCCTCTTTATGCTTTTCGCCAAGCCAAAGGAATTTCGGATCGGGACTTATTTCAAAAGGTTTCAAGGTCAGATTGAAGTGGTTAAGATACATATTCACCTGCCTATTATAGAAATGCCAAGCAACAATAAGGACCTAAGCTTTTTCCGAGACTACGCTCAGAAAAAGTGGCCCCTGCGGGGCAGTAAAAGCGCTGTTTATTTAGTGACGCTTAACTGCTTTTAAAATTGGATTGATATCAACCGATGGTTTTGGCGTCGCTTCCGGTTTTTTTACAAGATATTTTTTGACACAGTCGTATTGCTCCCATCCTTTCAAGGGAAAATCAAGGTCCACGAATTTCCACTTTGGGTGTCCGTTTTCTCTGAGCCAATTCATATTTTCACTAAGGATTTGGCTGAATTTGCCCACATATTCACAATTGACTCTTCTAAAGTTAAACGACACCAGGACAGCTTTGACAGCAACGGTATTTACGTCCTCAAATTGCCAATGGTATGTTTTCGCCGGAATTTCAGCTATCGGATAAAATTCAGTAATGCTTTTATTTGTTATCGGGATCAGGCCAAGCCCATCTCCTTCGGGAACATCTCCTTCGAATAATTTGACAGGAACTCCAGCCACATAGAACATTGCATCGATGTCCCCGGCCTTCAATTGAGCTAAAGCTTCGTCCGTACCAACAGAGATCATCTCTGCGGGCTCTACATCTGAAACTTCAAATAAAAGTTTGGCAGTCAGATAGGTACCACTCCCCTCCTTGCCAACGGCCACCTTTTTGCCCGCTAAATCATCAAAATCCGCCAATTCCCGGCGGCCAAGCAAATGGACCTCTTCATTATATAAGGGGAAAACCATCCTTGTTTTGTTTGCAATCTTTTTTAATGTGGGGTCGGTGTGAAGCCGGGCAACAAAGGCCAAAACGTCTGACTGTACGATTCCCATCTGTGTATAAGGCCTCTGGTACACCGCGTAAAGATTTTCAATCGATCCTGTGGAATTGTTTACCCTAAGCCGGATGTCCCTTGATTTTACAAGTTCTTTTAGGTTCAAGCCGAATTGATAATAGGTGCCTTTCTGGCCCCCTGTCATAATGGCCAGATCCATCCCAAAGGAATTACTCGAAAGGCTTAACACGATAAGTATTACGAAACAAAATATCAGAGATTCTTTTTTCATAATATGCCCCCTTTTTCCCAGTTGTTAGCAAAATGAAAAACTTTTATTCCTGCTGCCTGCACAACAGAATTATCATCTACTCCATCTCTTGAATATGATTCTTTCTGAATCCATATTTCCGACATGACTGTCTATCGGAAAACCATAGTGTATATTTTCAAATATATAGACAAGTCAAGGATGTCAAGACTTGATTTTCAGGCCTTAATTAATCAACCTACTAAAGATATCTGAAACTGCTGTTCTTTAGCTTCCAATTTTTTATTGTCTCGTGTATATATGGAATTTATAGATAGTGCCCGTCCATAGATCGGTTAAAATCCGTTTGGGCACTCACTAGTGTTTCCAATCCAGAAATGCGGATTTTTGTCCAAGGTCAAGGAAATCAGGCGTTTGTGCGGAGACATAGCTGGCTACGTCGCACAAACAAACGCGCCGATTGACGCCGAGATTGGGCAAAAAGACCATTTATGGATGGAAAATAGATAATCGACAAAGCTGCTCGGCAATATCAACTTCACAAAGGATATGCAAAATGTACAATGTAATGATTCGAATAGGAGATGCCGGCAAAAGTAAACGGGCTGTTTTTGAAGATCCCGTTAAGGCGGAAGAATATTTTAATGAGCTCTGCCGGCGCCGAACCGAATATCCGGCTACCGTAGTTCTCGCTTATAGAATTCTGGTTAAAAAAAAGTATCGCATCGATAAAGATTTCAAAGGTGAGCGCTTCATAATAAATGAAGATCTGACGCCCTAAGGTTTTATCTATTTGCTTCAGCCAACTGCAAATCCCGGCCAAACTCCGGGGGCGTAAAATAAACTCGCAATAACTGCATGAACATCTCACCCGGATTTACCATCTCAAGCGTTATCTCAAGTCTGTTGCTTGCCTGCTATGGTTCAATTTGCAAATGAATCAATTTAATTATCAGAGTAAAATCATACATTTTTTCGGATTTAGATAAAGGTAGAGTTCCTGTCCTTCTTCCTGAGGCACATAATGTGGAACCTGCACCCTGATCATCGTTTCCTTAACACTGACGAAAAAGTACAGAAAGTTCCCCAAGTAGGCCTTATGAACAATAGTGCCCTCGAACAGGTTCTCCTCGGTTTGAGGTGGTTCCGTAAATATTTGAACATCCTCGGGACGGATAGATGCATAAACTTTTTCACCGGTTCTTACTGCCTTGCTGTCGGGCATCGTGCACAGCATCTTTTGGCTGAATTCAGTGCGCACATAAACCTCATTAGAATTCGGCCCAATTTCAATGATTTCCCCTGACATAAAATTCATGGTGCCGATGAAATCGGCAACAAATCGATTGGCGGGCTTTTGATAAATCTCCTGCGCATTACCGATTTGCACGACGTTCCCCGAATCCATGACAGCGATCCGATCTGAGATAACCATGGCCTCGGCCTGATCGTGGGTGACGTAGACCGATGTGATGCCCATCCGTCTTACCAGGCTCTTTATTTCAAATCTCAATTCTTCTCTGAGCTTGGCATCCAGGTTACTCAGCGGTTCATCCAGCAGCAGCACTTTGGGATTGCCGACGAGCGCCCGCGCCAGCGCTACCCTTTGCTGCTGACCACCGCTCAATTGGGCCGGATATCTGTCTTCTAAACCATCCAACCCCACCAATTCTAAAACCTTTTGCGCCTTTTCCTTAATGCTCTGCCTGGATAACCGCTGAATTTTCAAGCCGTAGACAATATTATTGTACACTTTCATATGCGGCCAGACGGCATAGTTTTGGAACACCATGCCGATTCCCCTTTTGGAAGGCTGGACAAATCCCTGTGAAAGCATTGGTTTGCCGTCAATAACGATATCCCCCTCATCCGGCTTCTCCAGGCCGGCGATGCAGCGCAGGGTGGTTGTTTTGCCGCAGCCGCTGGGCCCAAGCAGCGTCAACATTTCGCCCTGGTTCACTTCCAGCTGGATGTGATTAATTGCCACGACTTTCTTAAAGCGCTTAAAAAGGTTCTGAATCTCTATGAATGCCATTAAAATTTTCTCCTTCAATGAGGGTTCAAAGGTTCAGGGTTATTTAAAACAAGAAGCCCGGAACCCCTGAATCCTCATATGAAACTTCATAGAATGACGAATTGTGGATGTCGCTTCGCTCTGCTATTTTTAGCAAATAAAATAGAAAGAATTCCTTAATTCGACATTCGTCAATCGACATTCGACATTTGTCACCCCTGAACCACTGAACCACTGAACCTTTAATTTTCACCGGCACCCCAGGCGGCTTTGAGAACGCCTCCCCCGATTCTTGATATGATCAGCAAAAGAATGAAGGTGATCACAATCATCAGAAATGCCATGGCGGCGGCGATTCCGAACTCCATGCCACGGTGCCAGTTCAGATAGATCCCAATGGGCAGGGTCTCCCATCCTCCCTTATAGAGAAATACGGCGGTGGAGATCTCCTGGAACGCCATGATGAAAAACATCACCACACCGACAAGCACCCCTTTGAGCAGCAGCGGCAATGATATCAGAAAAAAAGTTCTGATTTTACCGGCACCCGATACCTCGGAGGCTTCCTCAAGGGAAGGATCCAGCTGCAAGTAGGAGGAATGCGCCATGCGTAAAAAATACGGCAGCCGCCTGGCAAACAGGGCCAGGGGCATGATGATCCAATAGTGGGCTAAGGGGATGCCTTTCCAAAATGCCAGAAGATAACTGACACCGATTGCAATGCCAGGGAACGCCAGCATCAGGGTGATCACAAAGTCGAGCGCATCCTTGCCCGGGGTCCGGGTGCGGACGATAAGATAGGCCACCGGAAGCCCGAAGGCAATCCCGAAAATCAGGGCGATTCCGCTGAAAAGGAAAGAGTTTTTTATCAGACCCGGGCTTTCCAGCAGGATGAGCCTGAAATTTTCCAGCGTCCAATAGGTTGGAAATACCTCAAAGGACCATCTTCTGGAAAAAGCGGCCAACCCCAGCACGATCGGAATGAGCAGGACCAGGCCGGCGATAAACACCATGTACATATACGCGCCCGATTTCACCCACACGCTGGGCTCAATCACTCGGCCTTCAGATGTTGTTCCTTTTGAGAGACCGGTATACTTTTTCCGCTCTACCCACCACCGGGCCAGCAAAAAGAGGGTAATGCAAACAATCGCAGAAAGGACCACCGCCACGATGCCCATGTGCTTGCGGTGCATATCGGTAAAGTGATAGGAGATGTTGATATACGAAACCGATGGCAGAAAGTCCACCTGCCCCAGAATCAAGGGCGTGAGCCAGTCGGTAAAAGGCCACAGGAATACGAGAACGGCACCCGCCAGGTAACTTGGCGTGCAAAGCGGCAAAGTGACGGTGAAAAATCTCCGAAAGCCGCTGGCGCCCTCGACTTCGGCGGCTTCTTCAAAGGAGGGGTCGATGTTGGTGAAACCGGCTGAAAGACCCAGGACGATAAAAGGGAGCATATGCAGGGATTGAATGAATACCAGCCCATGTAAACCATAGATGAAATTGATGGGTTTACAATCGGCAAAAGAATCAGGGCTGTGAAAACCGTCTTACCCCGATGCCTGTATCTCGCTAAAATGTAAGCCAGAGGCACCCCGAACACGGTGGTCGTCAGAAGCACCATCGTACTCAGTAGCAGGGTATTTCTAAAGGTTTTAAGATAATACGCGTCCTGGAAGAATTCCAGGTAATTACCGATGCCCCAGCCACCCGTTTCGGCGATTCTGAAGCTTTCTACCACCAGAATTGACAGCGGATAAAGCACAAGAAAGGCAATCACCAACCACAGGAGTGCTGCCAGAGAGATACTGCCGCGCGACATATCAGATCCTTTATTTAGTGCATTTTCAAAATCACACCCATTGGAATTGTTCAGAGATTTATGGCTTTGCGTAGAAATAATACTCGGGTAGTACTGGCAAGGAGAATTATCCGAAATTCCCCCAAGCTTAGAAAACCAACTTTTGAAATCCCAAATTACAAGCACCAAATTATTTGTGATTTGTTATTTGGAATTTAGTATAACTCATTGATTTATAGCTACAGGGCCCACCTGAGAAGGCAGGTCCCAGAACTCCTCCTCTGGACGCAGATTCTCCACCGTTTCAGCCTTAAATGTGCGGGCGAGCTAACGCCCGCCCGCATCTTAAACCCGGAGCGTTTTCTGAGGTGTTGCATTGCCGTTACGGTGCGACCAGCAGCGCGCGTGCCTTCGCCGCAGCCAGTCGGGCTGAGGCGTACTTGCCATCGATCTCGAAGAGCGTTCTGGCTTCTTTAATCTTGGCATCTGCCTTGGTCACA
>CALZJV010000672.1 GCA_945787595.1 uncultured Desulfobacterales bacterium
GATTTGCTGAAATCGATGAAAAGCTTGTCAGGCTGGAAATGAAAAAAAGTGAAGATCAACAGGGTTTATCTGCAAGGATGAAAAAAGTATTGAGAAAACTTAATTGGCCGTCTTTGTTAGCAAGAATGCCGAAAGCAGCGGCAACTGTTTGAAATCCAACGGAGTTTTACCATCATAGGCTTTCTGCTATATATCTTAAATAATAACAGTAGCTTAAAGTTCAAGATATCCAAACGCTATCTGAAAGCAGACAATCGTTTTCAATCGGCGTTATTCGTGTTTAGTATCTGCTAATCTACCCGCCATAATCAATCAAACCTCAATATCCGGCTATAAACTGCGTACAAAATTCAAGCCGCCCAGGAAAAATTGCGATTTATTGCAAAAATGGGCGGGCAGATTTAAGATTATCTGAACAAATACACAATAAAATCAATTAATTCAACGGATTCGATTCAGGCACGATGTGAGAAATCGATCCAATATATAGGTTTCCGATTATGCAATCCTTAGTCCAGCGAGATTGTGAATTTGTTCAGCGAACCTAAAATTATTTATTTACCACAAACTACCACATTGTGTCCTTTTTACTTGACTTTTAGAGCTGGATTCTATATGTGCTTAATATATTTTGCCTAAGCTCCACCTGATACATCTTTCCAAATACATCTATCGAATTCTATTCTCTGAATCTGAGCTGCTCTGGACCCCATTTCGTCAAAGGCAATATTTTCTGACTTTATCATAAAAAATTTATAGAAAGGAGGAGGCTATGGCGACTGGAGTTTTAATAAAGCGAGTAACAAGCCATGGTGAGGATGCGAAGGTGCTTCTGCCTCATATAGTAGAATTAAGAGCTCTTGCAGTCAGACAGCCAGGATACATTTCTGGCGAAACATTTTTTAACTTAGAGCACCCAGAGGAATGTTTGGTGATAAGTAGGTGGACAACTTTAGAACATTGGCAGCAATGGATGCGGGACCCGCGTCGTATCGAGTTAGATGGAAATATGGAGAAACATCTTGGAACCAAAACAGAGTATAGTATTTATGGTATAGGCCTCTGGTAGTCACCTAACAGAAAGGAGGTGCCTGCCGGCCTAGTAAGCTTTTGCTAAAACTGCTATGTCTCTCAGCAATTGACACCACTGAAAACTGGCTGCTTGAACGAGGCAAATAAGTATGCCACTCATATTCATTAAAACTCTTTGTTCTAAAATTGGCAGGATAGGGCAAGACATTTAGGCCACTTTTTTTAAACGCCCCTTTTCTGAAAATTTGTAGGGTGAAGTGGTTGAATTGTATAAACATAGATTCAAACATGTTATGAACAGAGCGATAAATTATTGGTTTAACAGCATTTTATGTACGGCACGGACTTATTTCAAGCCTTCTTTTTTTTTGTTTCAGACTTCTCGGTTTCAAATGCTTTCGCCCCGCGCTGCTTAAGCTGTTGTTCAGGCCCGGGCGGGGCATAAATGACGACATATGTTAAGTCTTCGTCCGGTCCGACCTCCACTTTGTGCACTGTGTGTGGCGGTGTATAGATAGCCACCTCCGGACCGATCTCAAAGGTTTCGTCTCCCATGTACATGGTTCCCTTACCCGAGAGTATATACCAGCAGTGCTCAACGTCGTGGGTATGCGCCGAACCTTTTGTGCCGGCGTTGGAGGTATTCACTAAAAAGGAAAAGTGCTTTGCACCACTAATTTCCTCGTCAATAAGCACTCGAAATGTTCCCGCACCTCCGTGCAGAACTCCTGTTACGGCATCGCTGAGCGGTACGACAAATTTTTTTTTCATCTAAATTGTCTCCTTTCTTCTTGATAGGTTGTCAAATTTTATAACAATAAGCTGCAATTTATATTTTTTCTCGTTTTTTTAGGTGCACGAAAGTTACAACTCCTAATAAAACAAGTCCCAACAAGTCAGAAAGAATGTTGGGTGCAAACAAACAAAAAGCAGCAATACCCAATAATACTCGATGCGGTACATTTGTTTTTTTTAGCCAATATCCTTGCATCATACCGGCAAAAGCACAGATCCCAATTGCAGAACTCACTGTGGTTTCAATAACTTTTATTAAGGGGCCATTAAACAAAATCGGGGTATAGACAAAGAGAAAAGGTAAAATGAACAAAGGAGACGCCAACCTAACAGCAGCCAGGCCAGCCTGATAAGGGCTGCAACCTGCGATTGATGAAGCTGCAAATGCCACCAAGGCTACCGGCGGCGTCACCCCTCCGGTTTCACAAAACCAAAAAGCAACCAGGTGAGCAGTTATTAAGGGGACCCCCAACTGCATCAGTGCCGGTACGGCCAGTACGGAGAGCAATATATACGTCGCCGTTATCGTGACGCCCATTCCTAATAAATAACCGGCCACGCCAACAAAAATAATTGTAAGCGGTAGTATCCCTCCAGAAAGAGAGATAACGACTGAAGAAAACTTAATCCCTAAACCCGTCATCGTGACAACACCCATAATAATTCCGATTACTCCGGCGGTAGCGCCAACAGACAGTGAATTTTTTGCTCCTGTGATGAGGGCATCAATTATCTTCTTAGGCGTCATGCGCGTATCTTTACGAATATAGCTTAAAAGTACGGTTGCGACGATCGCGACCACCGCAGCCAATTGCGCTGAATAGCCTGCAATTAAAACCGCAAGGATGATGATGATCGGAAGAAGCATGTAGCCTCGCTTCAATATTACAGCCTTGAGAGTCGGTAATTGTTTCCGGGGCAGACCTGTCAATCCTTCCCTGGCGGCAATAAAGTGCACCATCATTCCTACCCCCAGAAAATATAGAATTGCCGGAATTGTGGACAGCTTAATGATCGTCAGGTAGGATGTCTCGGTAAAAGAGGCAATCAGGAAAGCCGCCGCCCCCATAATGGGTGGCATAAATTGTCCACCGGTTGAGGCTGCCGCTTCTATTGCTGCCGCTGTATGAGGTTTATACCCGGTCTTGATCATCAGGGGTATCGTGTAAGATCCAGTCACAACTGCATTTGCTGCTGAAGACCCGGTTACCGAACCGATAATCCCACTGGATACGACAGCAATTTTCGCGGGTCCGCCCCTGGCAGCACCTGCCACGGCTTTAGCAATCTCTTCAATGGCCACCCCGCCACCTGCAGCCTGAAGAAAAGAAGCAAAGACAATAAATGGGAAAATGAAGGTGGCATACGTATTGGTGACAAGACCATATATTCCTCCCATGCTCACCGCATTGTATTCAACTATTCTTTGAATTCCAAAACCATAGTGACCCAAGATACCGGGAACATATGGCCCCAGATAAGCATAGATCAAGAATATAACGGCTAAGATAGGCAAAACGTAGCCGACGGCTCGGCGCGCGGCTTCAATCGAGAGAATAATAACGATGGATCCAATAATAATATCGAGCTGATTGGGGTTGCCGATGCGGTAAGCATA
>CALZJV010000673.1 GCA_945787595.1 uncultured Desulfobacterales bacterium
CAAGGGCGTCCTTTTGGAATGCTTGAGCCGTGTGCGGTGAAAGTCGCACGCACGGTTCTTAGGGGGGTTGGGGCTGGCAACAGCCCCCGCCTACCCGGTCCGCCTAAAGAAAACGAATGGGAACTTATAACTTCGAATTAAATAGAACTGGTGTCGTGGTGACCCAAAAAGCATTTTTCCCTTTGATTTTGGGTTGCAGTGTGATCTTAGGAGCAGGCATCGGTCTTTACTTCTGGGCGACGGACCTACAAATTTTGATTGGACTGGATTATTGGATGCCGTTATTCATTAGTGTAGGTTCGGCATTTGGTGGCATCTACCTCGTCTTTATACGATCGTACTCTAAAGAGCTTTGCTTTATCCTTGGTTCCAATAACTTACGAGTTGTGGATCGAAGTATGATACGGGCAAAGACTCGAGATTTGGTTCACGCAGGGCTTGAGACTCTTACTGTCAAAAAAACTGACAATGATGGGTATTGGTACACTCCATTACTTAAACTCTCTGATGGAGGCAGAATTGAGATTGGTTTTGGATGTCCTAGTTTCGCGTCTGCGATGTTTGTAGTTGAACGGATTAAGGAAACCGACGAATGTGTAAGAAAGAAACATAGCGGCTATATTCTCAATAAAGTGCCCTAGCTGAAAATTGGAATTATTCTATTTCGCTATTCGTAAAGGAAGATCTTGGTTCATGTGGCTACTGACACTAAAAGAATGCCAAAAACACATCGAAAATCGGGCTAACCCATAAGGAATGACACGACCCGAAGGTGTCGTCTCAATCCATTGTTCAAGAAACCCGTCTTGGGCACGGATCTTTGAAATAAGGGTATTGGTTCTACTGGTCAGGGCCTAAGCGAGGTCAGGGAAAAGATAATTCCTGTCGTTGAGGATGGCGCTAATTAGTTGCCGGGGCCAGACCACGGAAACCTGTTGATATTTATAGATAAATCAATAAACATGCAGGCATGTTCAGCCTTAAAAGCCCTTTTTTAGGGAAATAAAGGTCATTTTAAGATGGCAAGAGCAAACCAACACTTTATTCCCGGCCAGGTGTGGCACATTACCTACCGGTGCCATAAAAGTGAATTCCTCCTGAAATCCTCAAAAGACAGATCATGCTGGCTTCTTGCCCCCTGACACGACAGGCTTGCCAGGAGGCTGTCGAACTTGACGGACCGTAACGAGAAATTGGATGTTCGAGGCCAGATTTTCGAGAATTGTCGAGAACATGGACCGATCAGCCGATTTCGCAGTAGGTTCATGTTAAGCCCGACAGCCTCCTAGGAGGCCGTCCGTTTTTGGTACACCACTACCGGGTCGCACAGCGACCTTAGCGAGAGCGTGAGCCGTGTGCGGTGAAAATCTCACCCACGGTTCTTAGAGAGCCCTGGGCTGGCAACAGCCCTCGGGCTACTCGGCTGCGCCACACAAGAGGTGAAGATATGAACAAGCGAGCAGAGCAAAACAAAAAAAACGCCCAAGCATTTTACGATCTGATGTTTAATCAGTGCCAGCCTCGGGAAGCCATCGATAAATACGTAGGAGATGTTTATATCCAGCACAACCCCGAAGTGGCAGATGGCAAAGAGGCCTTCATCGATTACTTCGAGCGAATGGGTACAGAATTCCCAGGGAAGAAAGTTTACTTTAAGCAGCCGAAGGCGATTTAGTCGTTTTACATTGCCATCAAACGTGGCCAGGAGACAGTGACTACGCGGGTATAGACATTTTTCGTTTCGATGAAAACGGGAAAGTTGTCGAGCATTGGGATGTGCTTCAAATCAGCCCCGAGAAAGCCGCAAACACAAATACAATGTTTTAATTTTTGGGCTTTTTGTGTTAAAAACTGGCTGATTGAGCATTTCATGAAAATGTCGTATAACCCATAAGGGTGAACGCGGAGTATTGAATCAGGGGTGCCTCCCGAAAAGGCCGGTACTGAATTGTTCCTGCACGACGCAGCCGGTCACCCAAAGACGTTTTATTTGAGAGTGAATCTGAATGCAGAAAATTGATTCTAAAATTATCAATAGCATACCAAGTGACGAATTAATAAACTTATGGAATTCTGGACTTGGCCAAAAATTCTGCGAAAAAAATAAAAATGACCTTGATGTACTATCAATAAAGAACAACATTTCTTTCTACAGGGAAAAAGGAAAAAAAATTTTCCATTCTTCTTTTTCATATTTCTTTGTCTCTATATTAATATTTCTACTAACATATTTAATAATATCTTATGTGAACATATCAATGGCTTGGTTCCTGGCAATAGTTTCAGGAGTGGTTAGCTTTGGTTTTTTATTGAGTGGGGCTATGAAAATCCTAAAATCCAGGGAGTTTCATGAATCAGCAAACAAATTAAGCAATTACGACCTCTCAGGTTTTGATATCGAGGATTATGTTCCCAGCCAAAAAAGGTTAATGCGTAAGTCAATAGAATGGGGGTTTACTGAAGGAAAATTGGCAATAGAAAATGATAAAATCAAATGGATAAAAACATCAGACCTACCAATAGATGAACACAAGATATAACACTTACAGTGGGGGTCGGACCATGCCAAGCCTGAAAGTACGGGCCTAATCGGGCCAAGATCAAGACCTGGTATTTCTGTGCTGAAATCCATTTTATCCGCGCCTCAAATCCGTTTGGCTGGTTTTTAGCCTTCGTTCTGACTGACTGACTGAAGGTCGATACAAAAAAAGGATAGTATATGGCTGCGTATCTCATCGGGCACATCACAGTGAAAGACCCCGAGCAGTGGCAGGTCTACGTCGAAGGCGTGCGGCAATCCCTGCTTCCCTTTGATGCGAAGATTGTTTTTCGCGGCAAGCGCGCAGCCGTGCTGACCGGCGACCACCCCCACCAGCTTACCGTGGTCATCCGGTTTGCCGACCAGCAGACCCTGCAGAACTGGTATCAATCCGATGTCTACCAGGCCCTGATCCCGATCCGCGACCAGGCCGCCGATGTGGTAATCGTAAGCTATGATGACGTCGGCTGATCTCACCTGAACATGGTACACAACCTCAACTCAGCGGGTTCGAGGGGCAACGAACCATGTCATCCTCTGGGGAAATGCCCGGCAGGACATTTTCTTCAACGACGAGAACCCTTGCCGCTCCAATCTTCTTCAAGAGGTCAAGAGGCGATTGAGCAATGAAATACAGAACCTTCGTGAACGCTATTCAGGTGATCGATCAGGAAGGACCCGAGGACACCCCGCATTCTGGCCTTTTTCAGCACTGCCTGGGTTGACTACACCATGGCCGCACCAAAAACTTCTCAGAATTCATCGACACGATCAACCACAGGGGACACCGGCGACTTATGCCCAGTCAAGGATCACCTTGCCGGACTGACCGGAACGCATCACTTTGAAGGCCTCCTCGAACTCATCGACTGAAAAACGGTGGGTAATAACCGGGGC
>CALZJV010000674.1 GCA_945787595.1 uncultured Desulfobacterales bacterium
AACGCCGATATGTGCTTATTTTAGACGATGCACACCATCTGAGTCTTGAAGCGCTTCAGCTATTTATTAGATCTGCTCAAAAATTGGAAAGCAACATTATTCGCATTAGTATCGTGCTGTTGGGCGAACCCAAAATCAAGCAGATGCTTGATCGCCTATCGGATGAGTTCCCGCCGAATACCGCCATCACTACCCTTTATATACCCGCTTTGAACGAGGAACAAACCAAAGCTTACCTTCGGCGACGGATACACATTCATGGCCATTTGGGGCAATTTAAGTTTTCCGACAAGCAGGTTAGGAATATCTATCAAGCTTCCGGAGGACTTCCCGGACGGATTAACCAGGAAGCGAATAAAATGTTAGACGGTTTGCAGGGCAACGGGAAAAAGAAGCGAAAAGAATGGGGCTTTTTGAAAAATCGTATGTTTAAAAAAGTCGCATGACTGTCTTGTATGCAGATAGAAACCATGTCACCGCCTTTGCGGCGGAGTTATTTTAGCGTTCCTTTTCCGATGATCTACTTGTTGGGCACCTCGTAAACCTTGCCCCAGTAAGGTGCATTGTTCTGATCATCCACTAAATTTTTACTATTTCAAGTTCTCTATAAATTTTAGCAGATCCTTGTCCACATCCGGCGACAGCTCCGGTACTTCATAGCTCTCAAGTATCTCCTTGTACTTTTTGTTGGCCGCTTCCATGCTCTGGGGGGATCCGCTCGCCTGCCAGGTTTCAAAGTCATCACGGTTGGATAAACTCGGTTGATAAAATTCGGTTCTAAAATGGTCGAAGGTGTGATCCTTGTCCAGGAAATGACCACCGGGCCCCACATTTTTTATAACATCCAAGGCCAAGGTGTCCGGATTGACTTCAAAACCTCTTTGGATTCTGTTCACCATCCCGCATAATTCATCATCAATGACGAATTTCTCATAGGACATGCAATTATAGGATTCTAAAATGCCGGCGCTGTGCAGCACAAAATTGATGCCGCAGACCCGGGCCATTAAAAGGCTCATCATGGATTCATAGGAGGCCTGGGCATCAGGAGATTTGGCGTCGCAGACCGCCCCCCCACTTCGTACCGGCAACTTGTAATAATGAGCCATTTGAGCCGTTGCCGCTGTATTCATCGCCATTTCAGGAGATCCGATGCACAAAGCGCCGCTGTGCATCTCGGCGTTGGAAGATACTCCCGCAAAGACCACCGGTGCGCCTTCCCGGACCAACTGGGCCAATACGATTCCGGCCAATATTTCCGCATTCTGAAGTGCCAGATTGCCGGCTAACGTGGCCGGTCCGGTTGCCCCGGCAATCGATAGAGAAGATATTATCTGCGGTTGACCGGCCCTGGCATATTCCATGAGTGCTCCCAACATTCTAAGATCATATTTCAAAGGTGTCAGTGAACACAGAATGCTGATAAATCGGGGTTTATCCGCCAATTGCGCTTCGCTGCCGAACAGGAGGGACGCCATGCGGATACTGTCTTTCGCAGCCTGCTCTCCCATGGAACTGCCCATGAAACACTTATCGGAATATTTTACAGACGTGTAAAGCATTTGGACGTGGCGAATCTCGTGGAGGATATCATTGGGTTCGACAACATTACCGCTTAAGATATTCTGATTGGTGCTGGCACCGGTTAATTTGACGAAGTTTTCAAAGTCGTTCAATGTTGCGTTTCGTCGTCCCTTGTCCAGATCGGTGACGAAAGGGGCGCCATAACCGGGTGTAAAAACCATGTGGCGGTCACCGATAACGACATCATTCTCCGGATTGCGGGCATAAAGAGTAAACCGGCTGGGGGCTTTTTTGATTTGCTCCTCGATGAGCTTGGGAGGGAAGAAGACGCGCTCACCATCCACCTTGGCACCGCCTTTTTTTAACATCTCCAGGGCCGGTGGATAGCCGAAATCCACTCCGATTTGCTCCAGAATCTGCAAAGAGGTTTCATGAACCTTCTCAATCTGAGTTTTGGTCAGAATTCCAAACCGTTGCATACCATTTATCCTTTCAGCATGAACCTGAAGCCTATTATTGAGAAATTATTTTCAAGTCAAGCAAAAAGATGGCAATCACCGATTCTATAAAACAGAGTAATTTCCCAAAAAATTTGACACGTAATATTCAATGTAATACGTATTAGGTATATCAGCAAAAAAGGTGATGCCCATGAAAGAGCTAAATTTTTCGATTTCCATTAACCTGTCGCTGACTCTCAGAGAAGATAAAGCGCGCATCAATATTAAAAATGTCGATCTAATACCGGCAGTCGTTTCCTTGCCACACCACTTAATTCCCAGCCATAGGAGAACTTCGTCTAAGACCGAGAAAAAAACGGTCCATGATATTATCCTGCAAACGGCCAAAAAATATGTCATAGATACCGGCCAAAACGAGTTTACCGGCGCGAAGCTTTTCAATTTGTCCCTTTTGGACCATCCCAGGTTAAAAAGAAACACATTCGCAGCGCAGGTAATCGCAGCTGCACCCAATCACCCTTCCCACCGGCATTATCCGAATCGAAAAGATTATTTTACTTATTTGGGTAAAGGGAATTACAAACTTAACCCAATGTATCTGGAAATTACCGAAGGCCAGATATTGCTTCCGTCAGATCGGGTTCGGGATTATGTAAAAAGAAAATACATCAATCCTGCCAAAAAAGATGGCAAGGAAACCTTGTCCATAAGGGCCGGCGATATTCACAAGGAACTCGGATTCTCAAGGCGCATCCCGGTAGTCTGCTCGGCGCTCAGGTCCCGTAAATTCTTAAAAAAGTGTGACATTGAACTCACCTATGTCGGCGAACCTAACAATAGCACCACCACGACATTTACCTATCGATTAACAAAGATTAGTCCATAAATAATTGATACCGTGACCGCCAGGAAAACCCGGATGGCACAAAGGGCCGTGCGCGTTCATATCCGAAATATCCGGCATGACGTTCTGGAAAATTAGAAACCCGTATAATGTATAATAGAGTCAGAGGAAATTGAAATTTAAGCCGGGCGATGTTTTCATAAGGAAGTCAAACGATGATCCAGTATACCTCTTTTATTGAAGAAGATGCGGGAATCGTCCCGCGCGGTCGACCGTTCATTAAGATGCATGGGCTGCGCAACGATTTTATTATTGTAGACGGACGCAACCAACCATACAGGCCGTCTGTTGAAGAGATCGTTTGGATTTGCGACCGGCGCGAAGGGGTGGGCGGCGATGAATTGCTGATCATCGAGCCTACGAGAGCCGGCTTGGAGGATGCCGCCGCCTTTGTGCGAATCTTCAACCCGGATGGCCGCGAAGTGGAGTCTTGCGGAAATGCCAGTCGCTGCGTGGGCTGGCTCTTGTTGCAGGAGAGCAATCGCGATGAGGCCATGATCGACACCCTTGGCGGCCTGCTTGGATGCCGTCGGGCAGGCGATAAAC
>CALZJV010000675.1 GCA_945787595.1 uncultured Desulfobacterales bacterium
ATGGATGATCCTAGAATTCAATATCCTAATGAAGCTCACAAAGAAGGCATCTCCTCCATACTCTCGGTGCCAATCGTTGTCGGGGGCAATTTAATAGGGGCAATTCGCGTTTATACATCAGAGCCCTGGGAGTTCACCCTGGATGATGTCAATTTTGTTCAGGCGCTGGCCCAAATAGCCGGAGGGGCGATCAATATGGCCAGGTATGTCAAAGGATTAAAAAGCAGCATTGAAGTCCTGAAAACAATGAAGGAAGTTCAGACCCAGCGATCTACAAGAAGGACCCCTTATGAGGGAGTTCCCATAAGCGTTTCTTCGAGTGGACATCCTGAGAAGGAATAATTGTCAGTTTTTAGGCTTAAAAGGCAATGCTTTATTTCAAACAGTGACTGGGAATTGCTATTGAAGATTAACAGCTATTGCCCAAAGAAATGATAAATATGAGTAAGAAAAAGGAGAAAAATTTTTAGCAGATTTTTGGCAAAAAAATCAATCGAAACTAAAAAAAGGATCACGAAAATTTCGTAAACCCTTGATTTAATTGGTGGGCCGTGAAGGAATCGAACCTTCAACCTACTGATTAAGAGTCAGGTGCTCTGCCTAGTTGAGCTAACGGCCCTCTGAAACGGATTGCTGGCAACCGAAAAGGCTTGCTATCAGCTTTATTTTGAGTTGTCAATCATTTATTGAATGGATGTCGATTGTCGATTGTGCGTGGTTTCCGATTTAATTTAAGTCCAAAAAAAACTTTTCGACGAATATCTCCAGGATGATCGGTCTGAAAGATTGATTCGCTGTCCGTAAGGGGAATAACTATTCACCGCCGCCACGGTGGCGGTTCCCGGCGTTTTTTTTGCTTTTTCATTTTCTTGTTTTGTTTTTCAGCGCCTTTCTTGGGATTCATTTTTTCCTCAAGATCGATGAAAAAACTTCCCGCCGGTGTCCTTTTTACAGGTTTTTGCGGTCTGTCCCCTTTGACGCTATCTGGTTTTTCTTTCGGCAAAGGCGGGCCGCTAAAGCAGCCGGGCGGAATGAAATCAGTCAGAAAAAGGGCCTCCCCGGCTCTATAAAAGACAACCCCCTTGTCCAGACAATGCTGCACTTGCACTGTCAGCAGGACTGCGGATCGATCGATTCGTCTGCCCATCCGTTTGGCCAGATTGAGATTTGAAGATAAAATGACGCTGGCATATCCGGTGGGATATACGCCTTTGGTGCAGACATGAGGGTACGCTTTTTGGCGCACACAGTGATAGAGCAGCTTGGGAGGATCTACAGCATAGGTGTGTACGGGTAAATGCTGCCTGTATTTTGCCCGGATTGAGTTGCCGGCAATCTCGAATGAAGGATCCGGCAGCGTGATCAAGATTTCATCCAGATGGGCGCGCCGTACATAGGTTAAGCCTTCTTCTTCGGACAGGGCTTTTAAAAGCTCCTTGATTTTGAAAAACCCGTCACTGTCTGTCACCAGTCCGAATTCGTCGGGTCGCCGGCCCAGAATGTAGTCCAAGAGTTTTGCCAGTCGTTTAGCTGATTTTTGATGCGCCATGATTATTCAGAATTCGGAATTGGGAATGCGGAATTCGGAATTTTTTCCGAGAAACAAATCCTATCATAATTTTCTGAACCCCGGAGTTCCTAAATTGTTACTTTTTTTCCTGCAGCGGGCTGTGTAATATTAGCTCGCAGCTATGAGTTCTTTTCATAGCTTGACCCGCTACTTTCTATCTGATACTTTTCCATTCAGATTTAAATGTCAACCTGTTTTGCTAAAGAAAGGAATTGGACAAAATGAATTTTACAAACTCCCAATCACTGTATGAGCATGCTTTGAAGCTAATTCCCGGAGGGGTCAACAGTCCTGTGAGGGCCTGCAAATCGGTGGGTGCAGATCCATTGTTTATAGAACGCGGCGAGGGCTGTCTGATCTTTGATGCGGACGGCAACAAATTCATCGACTATATCGGCTCCTGGGGTCCCCTGATTCTGGGGCACAGGCATCCGGCGGTTGTGGATGCCATAACGGCTGTGCTGGAACGGGGTACAAGCTTCGGTGCACCCATCGATTTAGAAATTCAGCTGGCCGAGATGGTTATCGAGGCAGTGGCATCGGTGGATGTGGTACGCATGGTAAATTCCGGCACCGAGGCCGCCATGAGCGCTGTTCGCCTGGCCCGCGGGACAACCGGTCGGGACCTGGTCATAAAATTTGACGGCTGTTACCACGGCCATGCGGACACCTTGCTGGTGGCCGCCGGTTCCGGGGTGGCCACCCTGGGGATCCCCGGAAGCCCGGGAGTGCCTGAAGCGGTCGCCCAGTTGACGCTCTCGCTGCCGTTTAACGACATCGAAGCACTTAAAAAGGTGATGGCAGAAAAGGGTGATAAAGTCGCCGGTGTCATCGTTGAACCAGTGGCCGGCAACATGGGACTTGTGGCGCCCGAAGATGGTTTTCTGAAAACATTGCGGGATTTAACGGAAACCCATGGCTCAGTGCTGATATTCGATGAGGTTATGACCGGTTTTCGGGTCGCTTACGGCGGTGCTCAGTCACTTTATGGTATTACGCCGGACCTGAGCTGTTTTGGTAAAGTCATCGGCGGCGGATTGCCGGTGGCCGCCTATGGCGGTAAAAAAGAGATCATGTCTCAGATTGCACCCCAGGGTTCGGTTTATCAGGCTGGCACCCTTTCCGGCAATCCGATTGCAATGGCCGCAGGCATTGCCACGCTCAATCAGCTCAAAAAGCCCGGCGTTTATGAAGACTTAAACGAAAAATCAAAACGTTTGATCACGGGTCTCGGCAATGTGGCTCAAAAGGCAGGTATCGCTGCCAGGGTAGGTCATGTCGGCTCCATGCTCGGGATGTTTTTTACGGATCAAAATGTTGCTAATTTCGACGATGCCAAAACCTGCGACCTTGAATTATTTGCCGACTTCTATCAGGGAATGCGGCAGCACGGAATATACATTGCGCCGTCGCAATTCGAAGTACTCTTTCTTTCCACTGCGCACAAGGATGAGCACATCGATGCCACGATCAATGCGGCGGAGCAGGTGTTTGAGAAACTGGGGAAATAAACAAATAAGCTCAAGGCTGAAAGCGGAAAAGAAAGAAGATGAGAAGATAAGAAGGTGAGAAGATAAGAAGGTGAGAAGATGAGGAGGTAAGAGGATAAGAAGGCGGATCGGTCATTTGGATTGGTTTGATATTTGTGGTTTCAGGTGTGAGGTGCTCCGCCAGAGACGAATCAGGAAGGGGAGTTGATTAATCCTGAAACCTTGTATGAAACTTCATTTATTTCGACAGGATTTACAGGATTATCAAGATTTTTTTTGGTTTAGTATATTTATCCTGTCCATCCTGTTGATCCTGTCAGAAAATTGTATATTTATGCCGTTAAGTTTTCTTCTTCGATTAGACCGGCC
>CALZJV010000676.1 GCA_945787595.1 uncultured Desulfobacterales bacterium
CTGTCCATCCTGTTAATCCTGTCAGAGAAATAAAATTGCATCTCATTAAGTTTTTTATTCGATTTGACTGGCCGCTTTTCAGGCCAGCGGCTGGGCTGAACCCTGAACCTCTGAACCTTGAACCTTTAACCTTTGACCTCTGAACCCAAAGACGGCTTCAACTCATATGCAATCGATCAGAGAGTGTCAAGTGGGAAATATAAGACCTAATCGCCCAAATCCGACATCCGAAACCTGTAATTCGCAGATTTTGAGATAAAATTCCTAAAATCTTAATTTACAAACAAGCAAATATAAATATTGACTAAAATTATTGTATTGAGATAGATTAAAAGATTTTGAATAACTATTCAGCCACTAAGGCACTAAGTCACAAAGAAAAGATACGAATTTCAAAACAATATTATGATACAGCTCATCAGAGGATTTAAAGATATACTTCCCGGGGAAGTCGAACTGTGGCAGGAAATCGAAAAGATTGCCCGGCAACTGTTTGATGATTTCGGTTTTAAAGAAATCCGGATTCCGATCATGGAGCGCACCGAATTGTTTAAACGCAGCATCGGTGAAGATACGGATATTGTGGAAAAGGAGATGTATACCTTTCCCGATCGCAAAGGGGATCTGATCACACTGCGCCCGGAAGCAACCGCCTCCATTGTCAGGGCTTATATCCAGCACAAACTGTTTGCCAAGGATCCGGTCCAGAAATTTTATCTGCTGGGCCCCATGTTTCGCAGAGAAAGGCCGCAAAAGGGTCGGTATCGGCAATTTTATCAAATCGATGCCGAAATTTTCGGTGTTTCGTCACCGCTGGTGGATGTGCAACTTATTTTAATGCTGGTCACGCTTTTCGATCGACTGCAGGTGCCGGATATCAGTGCCCACATCAACACATTGGGTTGCCCCAAATGCCGACCGGGATTCAAATCGGCCCTGCAAGCTATGTTGATGACCGTCAGTGACAGGCTATGTTCAAACTGTATCCGGCGCAGGGATCGAAATCCGTTAAGGGTGCTGGATTGCAAAGTACCGGCCTGCCGGGAGGCCTTAAAGGACGCGCCCTCTATTCTGGATCATTTATGTTCTGAATGTCAGGAGGATTTTAGCGAAGTTCGCAGGTCTCTGGATAAACTCAAGGTTCCTTACATCATCGACAAGCGCCTGGTACGCGGACTGGACTACTACGCACGCACAACTTTTGAGATCCAGACGGGTTCTTTAGGCGCGCAAAGTGCGGTGGCCGGCGGCGGTCGCTACGACGGCCTGGTCAAAGAACTGGGCGGACCGCAAATTCCGGCCACCGGGTTTGCCATCGGCTTTGACAGATTGGCGGAAATATCCGGTCTGCAGACTTCGGACTTTGAACGAAAACCGGATATTTTCGTAGCGGCCCTCGGTGATAAGAGCCAATCCCTGGCGTTTGAATGGATCTGTCAGCTGGGACTGACCGGCATCAGCGCCGAGATGGACTTCAGCGATAAAAGTTTGAAGAGCCAGATGAAGCGCGCCGACAGGCTGGGAGCTTCCTATGTGTTGATACTGGGTGACAAGGAGTTGGACGAGGGGACGGTGATCTTGAGGAATATGGCAACAAAAGAACAAGTTTCGATTGGTTTGGAAAACATAGCGGATAATATTAAATCACAATTAAAAACAACCGATCCATGATCAAGATGCTTGGATAAAATAATAATATAATTTTAAAAATTATATGTTTTTGACGGTTTCGTGAAATGTTCATATGCAAGGCGTGCAAGTCTTGAGGATTGAGGCGTACGATGAGTACGTCGGAATGACGAAAGACGCCGCACAACACAGTAGATGGACTTTTCACGAAACCGTCAGGAAGGAGATCTAGATTGCCAGATCTGCTAGAAGACATGCGAAGAACTCACAGTTGCTGTGAGCTCGGTGTGGATGATATCGGCAAGGAAGTTGTTTTAATGGGATGGGTTCTGCGTCGACGGGATCACGGCGGGGTTATTTTCGTTGATCTGAGGGATCGGGAAGGCCTCACCCAGGTGGTCTTCAATCCTACCGTCGACCCGGACGTCCATGAAAAAGCCCATGTGATCCGCAATGAATTTGTGCTGGCGGTGCGGGGCAAGGTCGATCCACGACCCGATGGTATGGTCAATCCCAATTTACACACCGGTACAATTGAAGTGCTGGTGACCGAACTTAAAATCTTAAACGTCGCCAAAACGCCGCCGTTTTTAATCGAGGATGACGTCGACGTATCCGAGAACATCAAGCTTAAATTCCGGCACCTGGATCTTCGCAGACCTATGATGCAGCGCAACTTGATTATGCGGCATGCGGCGGCTGCCTCCGTGCGTAATTTTTTAAACAACCGTGGATTTCTGGATATTGAGACTCCGGTTCTGACGCGCAGCACCCCCGAAGGTGCCCGGGATTATCTGGTGCCCAGCCGCGTCAATCCCGGACAGTTTTATGCCCTGCCCCAATCGCCCCAGATATTCAAGCAGCTTTTTATGATTTCAGGTTTCGACCGCTATTATCAGATCGTGCGCTGCTTCCGCGATGAAGATCTGAGGGCAGACCGCCAGCCCGAGTTTACCCAGATTGATATCGAAATGTCCTTTGTGGGCGAAGAAGAAATCATGGCGGTGACCGAACAGATGATGGCCACACTCTTTAAAGACGTGCTGGAGACGGAAATAGGTCCGCCTTTTCCACGCTTGACTTACGACGAAGCAGTCGGCCGTTTCGGTCTGGATAAGCCGGACACCCGTTTTGACCTCGAGCTGAAGGACATTTCAGATATTGTCGCAGGCAGCGGTTTTAAGGTTTTTTCGCAAGTCGTTAAAAAAGGCGGCATGGTCAAGGCATTGAATGCCAAAGGATGTATTGATTTTTCACGCAAGGAGATCGATGACCTGACCGATTTTGTCTCCGTATACCGGGCCAAAGGGATGGCCTGGATAAAAGTCAGAGAGAACGAATGGCAAAGTCCGATCGTGAAATTTTTCACGGATGATGAAAAAAAGACTCTGGCCGAGCGCATCGAAATGGAGCCCGGCGATCTCGTCTTTTTTGTGGCCGATCAGCCCAAGGTGGTCAACGAATCTCTGGGAAACCTCAGAAACCATCTCGGGCAAAGGCTCAGGCTGATAGATGAAAACCAATATAAATTCTTATGGGTCACCCGGTTTCCCATGTTTGAATTTGACCAAACTGAAAAACGATACCAGGCACTGCACCATCCCTTCACCTCACCCCTGGAAGAAGATTACGGCAAACTGAAGGATGATCCCACGGCCGTTCGGTCCCGTGCCTATGATCTGGTGTTGAACGGTTTTGAGATCGGCGGCGGAAGCATCCGTATTCATCAAAACGAAATCCAGCAAGAAGTCTTCGAGACCCTGGGGATGGACCGTGAGACCTACGAGGCCAAATT
>CALZJV010000677.1 GCA_945787595.1 uncultured Desulfobacterales bacterium
ATAGTAAACTCTGTAAGCTTTGGCGCTCAGACAATTGTGGCTCAGCCGGTAACGGTCGCTCCGGTTATTGACGGGAAGGGCACAGACCCTGTCTGGTCTGAGGCTGAAACGATTACCACGCATGATAACGTAGCCGATATTGATGTAACCGTGAAAGCGGTTTATACCGACAACCAGATCTTTTTCTTGGTTATCTTCACAGATCCAGATGAATCCAGGGAACACAAGCCTTTAATATGGGACAAGGCGTTGGCAATTTATAAAACGGGGCCTGAAAGAGGAGATTGTTTTATCTTTAAGTGGAGCATGGAGCCTGAACCTGAAAATTTAAGTGTCTATGCCGATAAACCGTATAAAGCCGATATCTGGTTCTGGAAAGCAGGCAGAACGGACCCGGTTGGGTATGCTGATGACAAACAACAAATTCTCAGTAAAACTAAAATACCGAAGTCAGTAAAGATACTCTCCAAGAGCGGGCATGTATTCTATTTAAACAGACGTGGCGACCTGGGCTCTTCGGCCTACGAGGCACATATTTATTCAGAATACAAAGGCGACATCCTCGGCAGATTTACAAATCGCCAACCCACCGGCAGTAGGGCAGATGTGAGAGCCAAGGGTCAATGGAAGCACGGCAAGTGGACTGTCGAATTTAGGAGATCTCTGAATACGGGTCACCCGGATGATATCCAATTTGAGACTACAGGGAGTTACTTTTTTGGTATATCTCGCTATGAGGTAGCTGGTAATAAGCCAAATCCAGGCGAGCACCCCTATGGTACCGGCGATGTCTCTGAAAAACTTACCCTGAAATTCGATTCCTAGATTATAAGGGTTTGTGAGGGTCAGAAGGTATGGGTTTATCCTACAATAATGTCCGGAACATGGGCCTTGGCATGATTATTTTGATAGTCATTGCTATTTCTTTTTTTTCAATTTTTAACGTCAATAGAATTTCGCAGTCCTTGCACGCTATCTCAGAGAACGATATCCCTGTCTTAAAAACACTCGCGCTTATAAATAACTTATTGAAAGAGGCAGAGTATTCTTTCGAATTTTATACTAGAAGAGAAAGGATAGAGATAAGTAATGTATTGACGCCTTTGGACCGGCTAATTAGAGAGTGTCGCTTGCTAGAAGACATAGTGGGCAAAGATAAAAGTCTGATAACAAAAAAAATAACAAAAAGCGCAAAACTGGTCCGGTCTTCTATACTCAGCTTTGCTGACCAAGAAAAAATATCCCCTTTCGGTGACACTACGGAACGAATTAAAAAGTCTGCTTTAAAAGCCCAGTCAGAAACCCACAAAACAGTGATCAAGTTAAGCGAGAAGATTCTGAGACGGGCAGAACCTACAACAGCACCCCTTTTAGAAAAAATTGATCTAATAAGCAAATTATTGTCAAACGTAGTGAATTCTTTCGAGCAGTATATCCAAAGAGAGCGGATAGAGATAGATGATGTATTGACGACTTTGGATTGGCTAACCAACCAGCTTGCGTTGATCGAAAGGCTGGCGAGCAATGCTGAATTGCCAATGATAAAAAAAATGGCACATAAGATTGATTTCTTCAAGCGATGGATTTTAGGTTATGCTGAGCAAGAAACCATTGGAAACAGTAGCAGCGACACCCTGGAAGCCATTAAAGAAAGTGCCTTAAAGGCGCAAGCAGAAGCTCACAATTTATTGGTTGAACTAACTAAAGTGATTCGTGCTAGAATTAACTCGTCCCAGAAGGAGATGCTTTTTGATGCCCGAAACATGCAAAAATTTGTTACAGCAGGCATGACAACAGCTGTTGTAATTGTAGTATTGGTTGCCCTCTTTATGGGCCAGGCCTTATCCAGACCGATTAGCCGATTGGTTGAAGGGACGGAGAAAATAGCCAAAGGAGAATTAAACTATCGAGTCAAAATAGAATCAAAGGATGCGATTGGCCAATTAGCTACTTCATTCAACAAAATGGCTGAGGACGTGCAAAGAACTACAAGCACACTTATTGAAGAGGTCAATGAGCGAAAAAAGACGCAAGAGTTGTTATCGCGAGCCAAAGAAGCCGCTGAGACGGCTTCGGCTGAGTTGGAAAGTCAAAACAAGGAGCTGCAACAGGTCCACGAGCACATTGTGCAAAGGGAAAAAAAGTTGAAAGATGCCCAGTCACAGCTTGTTCTCAGCGAGAAAATGGCCTCTCTTGGCGTTCTCATTTCCGGTATTGCGCACGAGATCAATACGCCCGCCGGAGCCATTGTCAACGTATCAAGCGACTTGGGCGCAAAAATAAAGACAATCATAAATCAGTTGATGAATATTCACGATTTGTCCCATGAGGAATTGCACTTACTGGGTTCACTTACTGAGCAATTCTCCAATGGTCAATTTGTTCCGGAAAGTCGGCTGCAGTGGAAGAAAAGCCGCGGGATTCGCAAGTGGCTGGCCGAATTAAGAGTTGAAAACCAAAATGGTGTGGTGACGATCCTTTCAAAGTACAACCTGCTGGATAAAGAGCGCTTGGCTCCATATGAACCCCTTCTCAAAAAACAATGGGCAATGGAGCTGATGGACTCTTTTGGCACGGTTTACGCGGGCATGCAGATATGTGATTCCAGTATCAAGAAAATCAGCGAAATTGTTAAAGCGCTAAAATATTACGCCTATACAGATATGGACAACACCTCGCTGTTGGATATCAACGAAAATATCCAAAACGTCCTCCTACTCATGCACAGCAAGTTAAAGTACAGCCTAGATGTGGAAAAAGAGTTACAATCGCTTCCCCACATTCATTGCACCAGTGAAATAAGCCAGGTCTGGACAAATTTGATCTCCAACGCCCACGATGCAGTCGTGGAGTCAAAAAATCGAGAAGAAAAGGGGAAGATCCGCATTGAAACCAGCGCAAAAGACGGCTGGGTCACAGTGCAGATCGCCGATAACGGCGTCGGAATCTCACCAGAAAATACGAGCAAGATGTTCGACCCCTTCTATACCACAAAGGGAATCGGTAAGGGCACCGGACTGGGTCTTTCCATCGTCTCAGGGATTATCAAGAAACATAAGGGGAAAATTTCGGTAGACAGTATTCCAGGAAAAACAACCGTTACTGTGTCGCTGCCCATAAAAAACGGGGACAGAGCTGGTAATGAATGCTTTTAATGAATGCTTGTCGGACCAAATTAACTAATTGAAAATTAACGAATTGGATGCTAAACGTGCGGTAGCATAGGGTCTTAGAACCGACTTTTTGATAGCAAAAAAGTGGTTTTAAGGAACCCCAAAGTCCTTATAACCGTGTTTTGACCCTGAAATCTAGCCTAAGACTGAAAAACCACCAAATCTGGCAGGTTTCTTAATAAAACACAAGCACATAGCTTGGTCCGACAAGAGAAACATTATCGACCACGGAGGG
>CALZJV010000678.1 GCA_945787595.1 uncultured Desulfobacterales bacterium
GATGATTTCTTGAATATCCTCAGGATAAAGCTCCCCAACTTTAGGTACGTCATCTGACAGCTTTCCTTTAACACGGTGGCGGTCGGCCAACTGCATCTCGATAACACCCATGGTTTCTTCGATGACAAGAATTTCTTCGTATGTCTGAATCAATTCGGATATAAAGTCACTATGCAGGGGAAAAGGCTGGAGCACCTGGTAAAAGGGAATCGCCTGCCACTGGCCCAACTCCTTTAACAGTTCTTTGCAGTGAGCAGCGGCAACACCCGATGATACAATCGCCCTGGATGAAACCGTTTCAGGATTGAGTCGAAGGGGCGCCGTCGGTTGGTGTAGCGACATAGCCGCCAGTTTTTCTTCCACCTCAGTATGCAAATGAAACCGAAATCTCGGAGTGGCCGCCCAACGGCTCGGATCTTTTTCGAATTTCACCTCCTGTCCTTTCCGGTGAATATTTTCCAATAAGACATCCTGACGGGAATGACAGACCCGCGTCGTGGGCCGCAACATTACCGGTGAATTGAAAGTCTCGGAAAGTTCATAGGCCATGCCGATCATCTCTTTGGCTTGATACGGCGTGTCCGGATCCAGCACTGGAATTCTCGCCATCATCGCCATCAACCGGCTGTCCTGCTCGGTCTGAGAAGAGATGGGGCCGGGGTCGTCGGCGCTGACCACGATAAAGCCGCCTTTGACACCCATGTAAGCAGCGCTCATCAGCGGATCGGAGGCCACGTTTAAGCCGACCTGTTTCATGGCCACCGCCGTTCGCAGCCCGGTCTGGCAACCGGCATAGGCAATTTCAAAAGCTATTTTCTCGTTTACCGCCCATTGGGTATGCATGGTAATATTATTTTCCTTTTGAAAAAAAGCCACGGCCGCCAGTATTTCGGAAGCCGGTGTACCCGGATAAGAGGTAGCAACGGAACATCCGTTTTCCACCAAACCGCGCGCAATGGCTTCGTTTCCCAACAATAATCTGCGTTCAGTCACTATTTTTTGCCTCCATTTAACCGAAAATATTCAGCCGAATAGCCCTAACCCGGATATACCGGAATTGATAATTGAAGATAGAAGATTTGTGGAGAACGCTTCACTCCGTTTCATTTTTTGATTCGCGGTGCCGGCCTAAATCTAAATTCCAAAATCCCAAATCGAAAATCCAGCACCCCGTAACACGCAACTTTTATCAGAAGACAGAAGATTGAAGTCGGAAAGAATGGAAGACAGATGTCAGGTTTATTTTTACTCAATCAACTTATTCAACCCTGTCAACTAATCAACCATATACACCCGCAATCCCTTTTATTCTCCTGTACCTTCCATTAAGCTTTTAACCCACTGCCCTATGCGCTTCGCCCCGTGCCCTATGCCCCATGCCCTATGCGCTACGCCCCATGCTCCGCGCTCTTTGCCCCAGGCCCTTTTTACCCGAAACTCGTAACCCGTTTTTACAGATATCGTTGATTGGTTGATTAGTTGATTGGTTAAGTGGTCGTAAATATGGATTTATCCCATATTTGTAAAATAAAATAATTGGACACATCCTGCTTTAACAATCGTAACATTCAAAAATTATGACTATAATTTACCTAATCAACCATTCAACCAGTAAACTATTCAACGAGGTCTGTACTACAACTCAAACGATTTTACCGTTATATTCAGTGGCAGTTCCCGGAGCTTTTCCAGAACCTCTTCGGGGATTTCGGTGTCCGTTCGAATAAATATCATGGTCTTGTCGCCGCCTTCTTCCTGGCCGACCCTCATTCTGCTGATATTGATCCGATAATCGGCAAGTAAGGTTCCGATACTGCCGATGGCACCCGGCTTGTCATGGTTATGGATTAAAACGAAACGGTCATGAGGATGAAGCTCAAGTCGAAAATTATTAATATTGACCACACGGGGATCTTTACGCCCAAAAATGGTGCCGGCGACTTTAGCGGTTCCTTCCTCCGTCACGGCGCTGACGGTGATCAGGTTGAGGTATTCTTCCGCCTCTGCAACGGTGGTTTCAGTAACCTTGATACCTCTTTCTTTGGCCATGACTTCGGCGTTGACGAAGTTCACGGTATCTTTGACCATGGGAGTTAGTAGCCCCTTTATGACGGCGGTCTTTACCGGCGAAAGATCAAGGGCCTGGAAGTCTCCGGCAAATTCGATCACGACTTCTTTTACAGGCCCCTTGGATAACTGGGCCAGCAGGCATCCCATGCGGTCCCCTAACGTCAGCAGCGGTCCGATCTTCTCAAGCAGATCTCCGCTGACTGCCGGCACATTAACGGCATTGATGATGGTACCGTCCTTAAGATAGGCAATGATTTGTTCGGCCACCTGTACCGCCACGTTGGTTTGAGCTTCTAATGTTGAAGCCCCAAGATGCGGCGTACAGATTACCCGGTCGATTTCAAACAGAGGACAGGCCCCGGGAGGTTCGTGTTCAAATACATCCAAGGCTGCGCCCGCGACCTTGCCGGAGGTCAGAGCGTCATTCAGATCGGCCTCATCCACAATGCCGCCGCGGGCGCAGTTGATAATCATAACGCCGTCCTTCATTTGGTCGAAAGCAGCTTTGCTCAGCAGGCCGACGGTATCTTTCAATTTAGGAACATGCACGCTAATATAGTCTGCTCTTTGAAATAATTGCTCGAGCGAAACCGCTTCGAAACCGGCCTTTTCGATTTGCTCGGTGGTGACGAAAGGATCGTGCACAATCACCCGCATTTTTAAGCCTCGCGCACGATCGGCGACAATGGCGCCGATCTTCCCCATCCCGATAACACCCAGGATCTTATTGAATACTTCTCTTCCCTGAAGCTTTTTCTTATCCCAGCGACCGGCCTTTAAGGTTGATGTGCCCCAGGGGATGTTACGGGTCAGCGCCATCATCATGGCAATCGTATGTTCGGCGGTAGTGACAACGTTGCCGGTGGGGGTGTTCATCACCACAACGCCACGTTTGGTTGCCGCCGGTATATCGACGTTATCCAGTCCGATGCCTGCTCGGCCGACAACCTTAAGGCTCCCGGCTGCATCCAGAATATCCTCGGTGACTTTGGTTGCACTGCGAATAACCAGGGCATCATATTTTCCGATGATACTTTTAAGTTCATCGGGCGCCAATCCGGTATTGACATCTACTTCAATCCCCGCTTCTTCCTGAAACATTTTGATACCGACATCTCCGAGAACGTCGCTGACGAGTACTTTCATGATATCCTCCTAATCCGGATAAACCAAAATTGATATGGCCGCAAAAAGGCGCAAAATGCACAAAAATAATTCATCAGGGTCTAAACCCGGATAAACCGGTAATTACAAATTACAAGCATCAAATTACAATATCGAAATCTCAAATAAGATCAAACGCCAATTGTTTGGCCTGCGACGAGCTCAGCCGTGTCGAATTTTAAATTTCGGTCATTGTGATTTGCCCTTCGACTCGGCTCAGGGTGGTTAGGTGGTGAGTCCTTCGACTTTGCTCAGGACCGTGAGCCTGTCGAACGGCTTGCCGAACCATTTGGTATTTGTGTTTTGTTATTTGAAATTGTTAAATGCTGAAACCTGAACACTGACACCCCTGGCCCAGACCTAATTTTGTATGAATTGGGAAGATACGACATTATTGGGATCTCCTACAGTGAACAGTAAAAATTTGTCATATTGCACTCTCCGAGGCGTAGGCTACGAGCCGGAGGCCAGGGCGGGCTGAAAACTTAAGTTCCTTACAACATGTTCTCAGATAAAACCCCACAAGGCCCTCGAATAAATAATGGCCTTTTAACAAAAATATGCTAAAAGGCCATCGTCAAATCAGTGTCCCAATCCTATTTGGAGAAGTTGCAGTGGCACTTAGTGCTTCGATTCGCAATTACAGTGCCATCTAATTGTTGACCAGCCCAATATAATTGCTTACTCAGCACTAAGTCCTGAGTGAATAAATACGTCATCGTATTTACGAATCGATGGACTTAGCTGTTGCGTTTTCTGGCCTGTTCGATCAATTCAATCAGGCTGGTGACCTTTGGTTTGGGACGTGCCTGCAACAGCTGATTGAATTGATCTTCCGTCAAATTGTCCTTTAAATACTGCACCACATCAAAGTGTTCCCACCAGCAGTCCAGAATTTTGAAGCAGGGCTGCTGGTCGTCGCCGCAGAATTCACAGTAATCGAACGGTACGGGGTTGCCCAATCGGGGGCAACGCCGCAGCAAACTGGTTTGTCCTTTTTTCATGAGGTATCCA
>CALZJV010000679.1 GCA_945787595.1 uncultured Desulfobacterales bacterium
AGCAAGATCCTGACCAAGCTGCAAGGCCGCGCTTCCCTCTGGTCCCGGCTCTGTGGCCACGAGAACTCGTGACAGTTCCTTCTCCTTCTCAAGGCCGAGGCAGAGCACGACCTCGCAGGGGATATAGCGGAGGAAAAGCCCGCGCTCCCGCACAAGGTCGACATCCGACATATCGATTTTCGCAAACGCCTGAGTGAAGAGCTCGACGTCCTTGTTCCCCAGCTCAGCCAGCACATTCCGTCGGAGCGAGGGTAAGCTCGCCAAGTAGATGAGCTTCAGGCGCACCTGAACGACGTTCGTTTCCGTCTCCTTTCCTTCACCAGAGTCGGAAATTTCGCGAGGACCTGCCCGCAACTCGGGGGACTCCTCGATGATGCGTCTCGCCTCGTGGATGACGACCGTTGCCGCACCCTTGGGAGGTTCATCAAGCTGAACCTCCACAACACGCTCCTCCCCGCTCTCCACGCGGTGGAGAATCAGGAGATCCATTTTCCGTGCAGTGGCTAGACAGACCGCCCACTGCATCTGGAGGGCCACGTCCAAATCCGGTCCCAACAAGGCAGCCAGTATGCCTTTAGATTGCGAGCTCATTTCATAGACTTTTTTTATTCGGCAGCTTTGTTTCAACCCGCCTTCAACAATGCCTTCCGTATTTTTAAACCGCAACAACAGTTCTCTTGATACCTGCAATACTCAACCGGTGGGTTTTCTATCCACCAAGCTCACTCCTAACCACTATTAGTCTGAACGAATTTACTTATCCGGTTCGATTTGAGTGATCTTTGACCCCTGGACACCGAGGCCGGCCATCAAGCCTTTCTGGCCAAAGAAGAAAACATAGATATCATCCTTGGCAGTCGTGGTCGTGAGTGAACGGGCCTTTCCTTCATCCACAATGACGAAACTCGGGCCGACACCTACTTCCCAACCGGAGCTTTCCTCAAGGTATTTAATGGAGCTTTCCGTCATAAAAATCATGGCATAGCCAAAGGTCTGCACTCCGGCCTGGAGCCCGTAAGATGCAGCCTTAGTACTATAATATCCTTGGGTCTTGCCACCTACGCGCAGGGCGCCCTGGCCATACTGACCTCCAATCATCAATCCACCTTTGACAACACTTGGAAAAACAAGCATACCTTTTGCAACGGTGGAAAGATCCTTTGCAACCGGAGTGGCAGCAAAGAGCTTCTGGATGGCGCTGTCTACATCCCGATCAATTTCTGCAGCTGTTTCGGCGCTGGCAATTGTTGAACTGAATAAAAATGCCGCGACCACCATTAGTGCGATCATCAAATGATTTTGTTTTTCTGGTTTCATTTTAATATCCTCCTTATTTATTTTTTAGACACAGGGATCGCTATAGAACGCCCCTTACCTATTTTCATCTACTACTTACTTAACAGTCTCTCTCTCCCCTATCGTTCAGCTCGAACGGAATAACAGGCTGAATAGTGTTCGTCGAACGATCTGCGTCTGCAGTACCTATATCGGTATCCATGTCGAACTTAATTGGCACGCTGATCAGGGCAGCGATCGGATTTGACATCTTCTTTGCCAGTTCGGCCGCCTCGTCTGCAGTCTTTTCCTCGGCGGCTGCGTTCAGGGTTGTGAAACCAAACACGATTGCGGCTGCAAAAGGCACGGCCAAGAGTTTTGTTATTCTTTTTCTTATTTCAATCTTCATTCTCCTTTATTGCAGCGGAAGAGTTAAAAATCCTACCAGCAGGTGCGAACTCCGAAAAGCCATGCATCCGAGTTGTAGTCGGCTCCGGTGCCCTGGACGTCGCCAGTAGCATACGCGTAACCAGCCATGAGCTTGAGCTTATAACCACAGGTGCGGTAGTAAATACCAGCGTAGAAGGTGTTGTAGTTGTCGATCGCAGGATCGTCGCCAGGAGTCCCCACCAGCAGCCGCCAGGTCTGTTCTGATCAGGCCTCAGTGGGCCCTACATCCCCCCATGGCGTTAAGTGGAGGTTTCCTGCTTTTTCTTAAAATGATCCGGCTCAGGGCTTATCTGCCCAAGCAGGCTGTCTTCAGACTGGTGATCGGGAAGTTTACAGTTATAAACGCCTGCCGCGCATCGCCTTACCGTACGCCGCGCCACCCCTGCAACGCTCACCGGGGTGAGCGGACGCCCGACTCTGGCTTCCGCGGACGGTACCAGACGCTGAGCCCCAGGGATAGAAAGACGCTCGCCAATCTCAGATCCGAAAGTCATGATGAACCCGAAAATCAAAATCGTACCTAACAGTTTAAATATATTCATTTTGTGTCTCCTTTCATGAAATGGTCCGGCAAATCACCCGCACCCTTGAGATCCTTCAGCTCGACCTTGTCGGCCTTTGTTATATTCTTGAAATGAAAATCCGTTTTTGCAACCTTATCTCCAGTCTTCCAGTTCCTTGTCTGAATGGAGTATTGCGGATTACCGTTAATGAACTTGGAGGTAATGACATATCGAGCTGGATAGGGATGATTCCCTTGGGCAATCCAGATCTGCCAATCAACGTCTTTGGTGCGAAAAGCAAGGTAATCGCATTCAACACCGCCGACCACTCCGCTGCCCAGGTCCTTTACGTCAACGACATCACGCATCATTTCATTGTAGGAATTCGCCAACAGCAAATCAGCGGCAGGCAGCGGCCTGTTGTATGTGTCCTTCAATTCGTCGACCAGGTGATCGATGGTGCCGGGAATATCAAGCTGCGTATAGAGATTGAGGTTCTTGCCCAGCAGGGTCAGCGTTTTCCCGTCAAAGGACATTTCGACATCGGCAAACCCGCCGGAACGTGTGACACGGATTTTATCTGGCCGGTTAAGGGTGAGGGTACCTGAACTTGCCAATGCGAGTTTCTGTTCCTCGCTGGTGACAACCTCAAGGGTGGCATCGAATTCAAATGAGAGTGAATTTTGCGCTGCCATGTAATCTGACATGGCCCTGAGGATCTTCTTTGCATCGGCCTCATCAGCTTTTACCCCAGTAGACGTTCCGAATAGAATTATCAATGATAACGCCACAGCAGATATACAGCGCATAAACATCTTGGCTGAATTGGGATTTGTTTTATTCATCTAGATGTACCTCCTTTTTTGTTATTTATTAGGTGCGAATGGTTGAATAGCCCGCACCCAGTTCGATGTTTCTTTTTTTTGAACCTTTGAACCTTGAACTTTAAACCTCATTTATTTCATCAACTCCACATCCGCCAATTTGAAGGTCTTGTTGTAAAAAGCCTCTTCGGGACCATAGCCGCGGAACATCAGGTAAGGCACCTTGCTTCGATCAGGATCCAGTTATTCTAGTAACCTTGCATCTATATCAATCTCCACAACCTTTTTAATGGAAGCGACGGGAGAAAGGTTTCAGTTGTTAGAGAAGGAGATTTATGCTGAAACCAGA
>CALZJV010000680.1 GCA_945787595.1 uncultured Desulfobacterales bacterium
ATATCAGCACCAGGTTGAAAAGAATAAAATTACAGCCCATGGCCTTGCCCCGTGTCCGCGTTGCAATCTTGAATCATTATTTTTCAAACTGCATGCATACCGCGAACGACGTTTTTTGATTATCGTTGATATGCTTGTCAAAGCGGTCTTTTGCACGTTGGTACGCTTCAGGTGCACAGATTGCGGCAAGACCATCACGAACTATCCGGATTTTGCCATCCCTCACAAACATTATACCCGCCAGACGATTGAAGGCTTCAGCAGAGCCTATGTGGAAAATGATCAAAAAACTTACCAAGATGCGGTGATGACCGATGATGGCGTACCCGAGCGTGCGATCAGTGGCCAGACCCTGGCGCCATCGAGCATCCATCGCTGGATTGGCACGTTAGCCGAGCTTATCATAGCCCATCAGGATGCGTTGAAAACATCGCTTCCAGAAAAACCCGCCGGCCAGCTTTGTAGACATTTTGGCCCGATGCAGATCCCTGAAAAAAAATACAAAACATACCACAGAAGGCATTGCCTATTTCGGTGCCGGTGGTTTTTTAAGATCCAGGCGGTTTTTAAAAAATCAGCTTTCACCGAGTTTGCAATAAAATCTGTCTGAACTTGATATATGCTGCCTCCATAATGTTTTCACCCCAACCTCAAAGCGTAAGGAGGCACTATGATGGGTTCATACACCGATGGTTTTTTAAGAAGGCTGCGCAATGAAATCGATATTGATCTGGTTATCAACCGGTTGAGACTTGAGAGGCGAAACAGCAAAAAAATCCTTAGGTTCCGCTGCCCGGTTTGTCATGGGTTTCATACGGCGACCAATCCGAAGACCAACCTGGCCAGATGTTTTGATTGCAAAATCAATTTTAATCCCATTGACTTGGTCATGGCGGCCACCTCGCGAAGCTTCGTAGAAACCGTTGAGTTTTTGAAAAACCATATCACTGATACCCAGACAAGCTGAAAGCCGATTGCGATATGGTAAAAAAGATGGATTTGTCCGACCAGCGCCTGGCGCAGCTGGAAGCAGTGATTAAAAATTATCGACAGGACTTTTATTCGGTTGGAAAAGCACTCAAGGAGATCCGCGATGGTCGCCATTATCATAAGCTGTCTTTTAAAAGCTTTGAAAGCTATGTCAGGATCCGATGGGATATGGGCCGCTCTCATGCTTACCGGCTGATTGAAGCGTTTTGCGTCATCGATAATCTTTCCCCAATTGGGGAGCTATTGCCCAAAAACGAAGCCCAGGCCCGGCCCCTTACCAGCCTGGATGCATTTAGTCAAAGAAGACTTTGGCGCGAATTTTTAAAGACACAAAAAGCGCTTAACGCGGTGAATATCAAAAAGTTTGTATCTGCTCATTTGGGTAAGCAAAATACCAAAGCACCCTTTATAGAAGTCATCAGCAATGATTATCAGCAAGCTGTCAGAGAAATGTTGTCACAAATCACCTTGGCTCAAAATAACGGATGGAAATCCACCTCACAAACAACCGCTTTATACTGGAACAAAGTGATGAAAGAGAAGATACAATGGGGATAACTTGATATGGACGAAGATATTTCAAAGCTTTCTTTAGATGATCAATTTATGATCCTGCTGCATAAAAAAATCATGCATAAAACCGGTTCGGCGAAACGCAGAGCCAAAAAATACTATCTCGATCAATATAAAAAAACAGGTATCATCCCAAAACCATTGCAGCTTGCAGCTGCCGGCATCATGGAGGGGCGCAAGTGCAGTGGAAGATCCCGCGCGCTGAGCCCTGATGTGAAAAATCGCTTTATCGAAATGGTCAAGGCTTCCTGTGATGCAAATGATCCACGCTTTATCTACATCACCCGTAAAGCACGTGCCATCACCACTTATCACCAATTTTTGCAAGAAGAATTTCAAAAACAGATCTCCATCCATGCCTTGCGTCGTCTGGTTCGGCAGCAAAATCTGAATCTGTATTTGAAAAAGCCCGATTTTGATCAACCTCACACGGCGAAGGGATTTTTCAACCCTGAAGAAATTTTTGATCTGATACAAGTTGACGGCTGCAAATTTCAGTACATCAAAATCAAGGATGAAAACCAAAAGTGGTGCAAACCCCAGGTGATCGAATTCTATGATACCGGCTCCAGGTATATGTTTGTGTTGGAATTTTATTTTTCCGAAACCAGCGAAAATGCGCTGGATCTGTTCACCCGGTTTTTACTGGATAGGCCGTTTCCAAAAAAACGCGTCAGATTACGTCCGGATCGAGCCAAAGGGTTTTTAAACCTAAAACGACCGATCCACGAATTAAACATTAAATATTCTCTGCCCGATGGCTTCTATATGGAAGCTGATTTTACCGCTAGCCAAGCGCCAAAACACAAGGTTCATCTGGAATCGAGCCATCGCAGTTTACACAATTTTGAGATCCGGATAATTAAAAAGTTTGAAGACGCAATCGTTAAGACCGAGCCTGGATTTTGCTTTAAAGGCAATAAAAAAGAGCAAATTACAGTGACCTGCCTGGACATTACCATTGAGCAGTTAAGACAAAGTCGTATGCTTGAATTGTATCGCAGTCAGCACAATGACAGCACCCATCGATTCTGCGAGGGCGGAAAAACACAAACATGGGTTCCCGGCCAAAAGCTCAAAGTCTACTTGTCTGATCGGCAAACCATCGAATTTGATCCGGATCATATCGATGACTTCATCCGCTATGGGTTTGCCAAGCGAAAAGCCACTGTGTCCACACAAAAAACCATCACCTACGATAAACGCAAATACACAGTTGTTGTGGGAGCTGAAAAATTCAGTTCATACAAAAGTACCGTGGTTCAGGTCTCGCACCACAATAACAAGCTTTATATCTTTGAGCACAAAAAAGATGGTGTCTTTTTGGGCGAAGCATTGTGTCAGCAGCCTTCCCAAAAACCGATATCCGTCGTAGAAAAATCAGAAAAAAGACTGAAGCAAAACGAAGTTGAACAGATTGCTGCATTTCTTGAAAACGAGCAAATGAGCGTTGATATCAACAGCCTGATTTGCTGCTACCAAAACGGGCTTACCTTCAATATCGCAAAGGCTGTCGTTGAAAACAACACCAAAAGGTATGATCAACTGGGCGCCAAACTGCAGCAGCCCGACCGAGCCGGTTTTGTGCGCTTCAATGCATTTTTAATCGATTATAAGCGCTATCAGCAAAAGCAGCTTGCACGGGCCGATGGCTATGAACAATAAGCGCAAAGAACACTTTATTAATGACAAGCGCCGTATATCGTATCTTCGTTCTGTCTATACGCGAATGTACCGGGGCAAAAGTGTATTGATTGAAGGTGCCTATGGTGTCGGCAAAACCCGTTTTTTAGAATTGATCAAGCCGAAAAAATTAAAAACCGTTTGGCTGTTAAGTTATGAAGGTGTGGCAACCCATTGGCATACCTCCAGGAATCTGAAAAAGATTTGCAGCCTGTCGGGTTTTTTTATTGTTATCGATGAGGCCAATGATCTGGATCGCCGCGTCTGGCCATACTTTAAAAGAATCATTGATGCGAAAATCCCAATGGTTTTTGCAGGCTTGCCCAGGGTAAGAACGTATCTGGCCAGTGAACATCCCGATATTCTCAGCCGGCTAAAGGTACTGACGCTTTATCCTATAATCGTTGAGGACTTTATTGCCGAGTATAAGAATTTTTCGTCGGAAGCCATTGAGCAAATATATGCCGCCACCGACGGTGATATGCGCAAGTTTGAAGAAATTTGTATGGAATGCCTGGATAAGGCAAAGGAGTTGAAGTATAGCCTTGTGGATATTAATTTAGCCCTTACATTCCTTACGGATCTGCCACCCAACCATTGATCTGATTTTACCCTTGTGTAAACCGGTTACGCCCACTTTGCCACAGATATGGCATCTCTATGATCCAACAACATATCCCCGAAGCATAACACGCTTATCCTCCAAAGATCATCTGATCCGGACCATTAATATTTGAAAAAATGATAAAATAACGTGACAGATTTTGCTCTTGAACACTATTTTGAAATAGATCTAATCTGTTTGTCTTTCAAGTTGTTGAATCACACGAGGGTAAATTTTTCGAAAAAATTGGCGTTACACTATTCGCTAGCGTATAGTGCTCCATACCTACGCAGTGAAGATCGGCCCTTGGGTTAAGAATGGGAGATCATTAAAATGAGTCAAAATTTGCATAACACCTATGGATCTTTTGACGGTATAAATCTAGGAGCTCAATCCCTTTTTAGCATTAGATTTACCGCCGGAGAGGAGAATGTGACATCCGAAACACCAGAAGAGAGAATTATCGCTTGGATAACAATGTGGCATGAATGGGTATATTTTATGCAGCTTACATCTACAACATTTAGGCTTTTAGTCACCCAAAATCGCGTTAGACAACAGCTATCTTTTATGCATACCCGTGTTTAGTTTCTGTTTCTATCCACCGGCGATCTTAGCTTTAAATCCCCGATTCTTTAATTCAGTGATCAACGTATCACTATGATCACCCTGTATAATGATTACGCCATCTTTCACCGATCCGCCAGTTCCACAACGGCGTTTTAATTGGGCGGCAAGGTTTTTTAATTCATCGTCAGCAAGTTGGAAACCAAAGACTGTGGTCACAGTTTTGCCTTTGCGCCCTTTAACTTCACGCTGAATTCTAATTATGCCATCAATCTTTATGTTTGTTGGAAATCTTGATTTTTTCTTTTTGCAGGCACATCCCGAAACAGGTTTTTGACACAATGGGCAGAGTTTACCTGATTCTGTTGAATAAATTAACCGGGAATTATCCATTCATTTTATCCCTCAACTTCCCCGAACACTTAAATGTTACAACCCTTCTCGGTTCCAGCATCATGTCTTCTCCGGTGGCTGGGTTCCTTCCCCGCCGTTCATGCTTTTCTTTTACACAAAACTTACCGAAACGACTGATTAGGACATCCTCACCGGATTCGAGGGTTTGCTTCATAATTTTCAGCAGGGTTTCGATTATTTCGAAAGATTGGTTCTTTGGATAGCCGTTTTGTTCTGCAAGCGCTTCGATAATATGGGCTTTCGTGAGGGTCATTACAAGCTTCCTTTGCTGAATTTGGTCGTGATTTCAAGTGTATACATACATTCTCATGTCAAATCAAAGATTTGTCAAGGAAATAAACAGGTTATCTTGTGCCTTCAATCAAATGGTTTAAATTAATGGCAATCACAGCTATACGTCATCTGCTTGATTTTTCATACAAAGTGTGCCATTGTTGCGGTACCTTACAATTATTGGCTTCAACCTTTAATCAAAAGGGAGAGCATATGGATGGATCATAAGACCCTGTTTCCGGTTCTGGAGATGGGGTTTTTGTTTTGGATATCCTGATGAAACCTAAAAAATATTTTGATTGTAGATTATGGAAATATGACATTTCTTAAAAGCTCAAATTACGGTTAGAATTAGTAAATATCACAAATTTCTCTCAGCGTTGATCTCAGTGTGTCTGAACTTTAGCTGTATTTAGTTTTATAGTACGATATCCAGATCCGTATAATTACTTGTTGGGCTGCGGCCAATATTTCAACACGTTGAACTGCAGCTTTAACTAAGTAGCTGTATTCATAGAATAGTCTTGATAACACAAGATATTTGTCCTCAAAAATTTAGGGAGAATAAAGATGATCGGGAAAAAACCAATCATCGCAATAGTTGGAAGCATAAGAGAAGAAACTGTAGATCAAGGAAGCGAAGCCGAAGCCCGAACGGCATGTCGTGAACTAGGACAGAAGCTTGCTGAGAAAGGATTTCGTATCGCGGTATATTCTAATGATCCCCAGTTCATTGAACCTTATTTTGTGGCTGGATATGTAGCTACTGGCAAAGCGAAAAAAGAGTCTATCGTTTGCTATTATCCACAAGGACAAAGTTTCAATTTCCCAGAGATGACAAAAGACGACTCCTTTTTCAGAAGGGTTATTGATTCCAATACGGATTGGGAAGTCTCGTATTACAGATCGCTTGCTGATGTCAATGGAGTACTTATTCTGGGTGGAGGGTACTCGACATTGATCACGGGTCACATAGCCTTGAGCCGGGAACTTCCCACGGTTTCAATTGGTCACTTCGGCGGGCAGGCAAGGAGGATCTGGGAGCACATAGCGTCGAAGCCTGGTCTTATTGAAGATGAAGATGTTCAGGCCATGGCTGCATGGACCTCGCGATCTGCGGAAGAGTGTGTCAATTCCTTGATAGGTCAGCGCAAGAGACTCAAAGAGAAACTAACCCTACAACGAAACATAAGTTGATTTGATCGACTTTTTAATTTTTTTCTTTCGATGTGAAAGATATGCCGCATGATTTTTTTTCTGGATCCATAAT
>CALZJV010000681.1 GCA_945787595.1 uncultured Desulfobacterales bacterium
GGCAAGGCGGGAACGCTGATCGATGGTTTGTTCTCGATCGCTTGTCGCATGAAATCGACCACCTCGTCTGTCAGCTTGTGTGCTCCTTGAGGGCCTCGTTTGTGAGGAAGGAGCCCCCCTATCCCGGAAGCAATAAATGCCGAGTGTGCCTGATAGAAAGCCGCACGAGACACCCCGTATTTGGCAGAAGTCTCGGAGACCGATTTTTTCTCTATCCGCACGGTGCGGAGCATTTCGTAGCGTACCTGAACGAGGTCGTTCGGATCGAAAAATTCGTCTTCGGCAAAAAGCTCGTCCTGAACAGTTTCGGGGCGAGGATGGAGTAGCCCATCTTTTTTGAGGTGGTTTCGCCGAATCGATTTTTTCGATTTGCCCATAAAATAATCCCTGTTTGCTAAGAATCTTTTTTGTAGATATTATTATGCCGCATAGATGTTCGTTGTCAAGAGAAAATTTGATAATATTTTGTACAATATTAGTACATAAATAGCGATTTTCCCTCCCTTCGCACCAGCACACTGCGGCATATTTTGTTAGACAGTTGCGGCATAAATTACTTGACATTTTTACCCTCCAAATCTTTTAAAAGTGTTTCGACAGAATTCGCAAGGCCAAGAAGATCTTCAAACGGGTGCAATACAAAAAAGTTAAATCGATCAAGCAGCCAACGGCAAGTCCTCGATCGTGTTGTTATCAAACATATTTTTCACTATCCCCAATCCTTTCCGACAAGCATTGTTTAGCTTGCCAGTCAGGACTAATGAACGTAGAAAGATAATATTCTCTGCGTGCTCCCGCTTCCAAAACAATCCCGTCCCCTTGATACGAAGATTGATAACTCTGCGGATAGCGCTTTCTACAGTGCCGCTGCCAGTGGGTAGGCCGTTATCTCGGAATGTTTTATATTGAAATCTGGAATGATCCCCAAAATATTCGTTCAATTTTTTCAAGGCAGCCTTTGGCGCTTTTCTTTTCCCTGCCAGTTTTTCCATGACAAGATCAGTAATTCCATTAATGTTGCCATCCCAGAGTAGTTCCCGAACCTGTGTGGAAAGCTTTCGACTTTCCTTGTCTGACAATTTTAGGGCATCAGAGATTAATTTTTTCACAATGCTGATATTCTGTTTTGCGTGTGTATAGTCGAGAATCCGTTTTGCGTTACTCAGGCCCAGTTCGCCGATGAGCTTGTCGATTCTTGGCCAAATGCCTTTGCCTCCATCAGCGCAAAAAATAATTTCTGAGGCCTCATCAAGGTTTATCCATAAAAGATAGTCCTTGAGCAGTTCAAAAAAATCTTCCAAACTGCCGCATGATCCATCAAGGATTGGGTTGACGGATTTGATTTTTTTGCCATCCTGATCGAATTGACTGATTGTAAGTAATCTTGGTTCAAACCACTCAGTGGAATAGCCCTGTCTTTTTTGACCTTTCTTGCGCTTGCCGCGTTTAGCACATCGTTCGCGGGTACGCCCGCCATCAACACAGATCAAAATCTTGATGCCTGCTTTCTTCCAAACAGCATCGCCATTACATTCGATCCTGACATTTTTCGCTAACCCTGCAAACCGGTTGGTGATATTTTGCAGAAGGTGCTCATTCATAGCTATTCCCAGACCACGCAACGCATTAGCTGCGACCTCGAAAGACGGACAGAGCACAGCCATAGACACACAAATCTCAATTAGCGCCGGACTTGTTCGTTTTATTATTCCAAGTAACTCCAAGCCAAGATGACGCAACGCTCCTTTTTGTCGTTTCGGTTGTCTTCCGCGTTTTCTTTTTGGTTTCGCCCGGAGGAAAACAGGAGAATTAACTTTCCATCGTCTTCCAGACTTCAATCGAATAGTTATCTCTCGATATTCAAGAAAACGACAGGCACCTTGAGCGCTCCATTGTTTCAATATCATCAAGAAGACTACGTTGGACAGAAGCGAATTGAGTTTGGCAATAATTTCACGCTCTGCCATTTCCTGATATTTTTCATACACATTTTGCTCATACTCGGCAAAGTTATCTGTACCCAAAACTGAAGTTATTGCATCATCTACGGTCACGACCTGATCCTCTCGCAGTTGTGACCTGAGCTGAACTATTCTCGTTTACGCAAGCAACAATTTACGGAAATCACGTCGTAAAGGGTAAACCAAAATATCTTTGATCGGAACCTTGAGTTTACTATTGCGATCCTGGCGGCTTCGTCCTTTTGTCCGGCCAATCTTGAGCCAGTTTGCGGCCTTGTAGCAAGTCCCGAGGTAGCGCGTTGTGTCGACGAATGTCTCTACCATTGCTATGTCAGTTCCATAGCGTCGTTTCCAATCTCGCGACAAACGGCGCAGACAAGCGCCAAGAGCATAACTGGCAAGGTGAGGAACCTCAACCCAGTCCAAAATCAAAAAGCGTGTGTTGTTGCAAATCAAACCGAGATTTTGCTCGCGAATATCAGTTGACCAACCTATCCACCGGTCACGGACTTCAATTTTCCAGGCGGCGGCTCCAAAAAGCAGACAACCAAGAAAACGTTCATTCCGCCCAAGGATTAGATATTTCATGTTCTGTCCGACGGGTCGTCCATAACTGAGATAGTGATATTCCTTAACGAGGTAGTTGAAGGTTTTCTCGTATTCAGGGCAATCCCTCACATTTACAATTTTCACAGGGTTGATATCCGGCAACGAGCACGATATTGGACTCCGGCCAACCTTTACGGATTCAATTGTTGGAAGCCGGCCGGGACCAGGACACTGGCGTGGGGGAAGCTTTATCAGGGTGCGAAACTCAAGCTTGCGGAGAAGTTCGCGGCAGGCCATGTCTTTAATCTGACCGTCGGGGCGCCGCCAATTCCAAACTACACACAACTCACGGGATAAACGAGATCGGTTCCATAACGGATAATTGCGAAGAAGCATCCGTATCTCATCCACCTCCGCCTTTGTCACAAGGCGCCCCTGTATTTTTAACGGCCAGTCCATGGCCCTGCATATTATGCATACCGCTGGTTTGAGTCCAGTTGTTTCTCAAGTTTGATGTGTTTTTTTGTACTTTTTTGTATTGCACCCTCTTCAAACTTTAACAAGGATCTACCCGACGACATTTCTACAAACGGATCCTTATCAGCCCAGTCGGTCAAACTACGGTCGATTGAACAGCTGCGCCCGTTGGTGCCTCGAAAAATCAACCGATCTTCGCCCCAGCAGCGATGCTGATGGAAAATTTCGAACTCTTGTTCAGCCCATGGATGGAAAGGATGGGTAATGCGGAAAACATGAGCTTGTTTCTTGACATGGGGTGTATTTGGAGCAGTGATCAAACAACAAAGGAGAGCAATCCATCCGTAATCCGGTGACAGGGCGTAAGAACTTCTACGGATCTGGGAGCCTCTGGAGTT
>CALZJV010000682.1 GCA_945787595.1 uncultured Desulfobacterales bacterium
GCGAGTTCCTGCAGCGGTTTGCCGATCACCGCCTCCCTTTGAAATTCGCAGATGATCTCGGCGGCGGCATTGATTTCCACCACCTCCATGTTCTCGTCCACAGTGATTATGCCGTCGTTGACGCTGCGGAAGATGGCCTCGAAATTCAGACGGCACTGTTCGTTTTCGTCCCGAACGGCTTTGTGTTTGAGCGCCATGTTGACCGACCGCAAAAGGGCGTTCTGGCGGATGGGTTTGACGATGTAGTCGAAGGCGCCGATACGCAGGGATTCGGCTGCGGTGTCAACGCTGGGAGCGCCGGTGATCATGATCACCGGCACCCTGGGCACGATCTCCCTGGCCGCTTTCAGCAGGTCGATGCCGCTTTTGCCGGGCAGAATAATGTCGGCAAAAACCAGATCGACATCTTTCTCCCGCAGCAGCGCGACCCCTTCGCCACAGTCGGCAGCGCCGGAAACCGTGTAGCCAGCTTCGGACAGAAAGGCCTCAAAGGTATAGCGGATACTTTCCTCATCGTCGACGACCAGAATGTGCGGCTGCATGGCGGCATCCTCAGTGCTGGGTGTTCAGGTGAACAGGAAGTTCCATTACAATTTTCGTATACCGGCTCTCTTGGCTTTCGACGCTCAACCGTCCGCCGTGCTCCTCCACGATGCCGTGGCTGATACTCAGCCCCAGACCGGTGCGCTTGCCTTCGGTCTTGGTGGAGAAAAAAGGATTCATCACCTTGTCGATAACGTCTGCCGGGATCCCGCAACCGTAATCTTTAAAGCACACCCGCACAAACGGAAGACCCTTGAATTTCATCTGTTGGGCAGTGATTTCCAGGATTTTGTCCTGGTGGGGTCCGGAAAATTTTTCATTCAGGGCGTGCCGGGCGTTGCTGATGATGTTCACAAAGACCTGCTCGATTTCGTGGGATTGGGCCAGGATGTGGGGCAGGTTGTCCGGGAGGTCTGTTCTAACAGCGATGTTGTCGTTGCGCAGCTGGGCAGCAGTCAGCGCCATCGAGTCCGACAAGATCTCCTGGATGGAAATAACGGCTTTATCTTCGTGGCGGCGGCGGGCAAATGACAGCAATCCCTCCACGATCCGGGCGATGCGGTCGCCCTCCTTAATCAGGCGCGCGGCAATATCATGCACAGGGTCGCCTTCATTACTTTGGTCAACAAGGATCTGGGCGTAGTTGATAATTCCGTTGATCGGGTTGTTGATTTCGTGGGCCACGCCGGCCGCCAGCTCGCCCAGGGCTGCCAGTTGCTCGGCGCGCATGATGGCAGCCGTGGCGGCCTTCTTTTCGGTCACATCCCGCAACAGGGCAACAACCTTTGGCTGGTCGTCGACGTCCTTCACCGGTGTGTAGGCTTTTTCGAAGCTTCTGCCGTCGGGAGTTTCGAACTCGGCCTGTTGAATCCGGCCGCTTTCGACCGCCGCTTTCATCAGGCACGGCTCGCAGGGTTGCTGCTCGCCGTGAATGGTCGCGTGACAGGTTTTGCCCTCACAATCCCCGAAATACTCATCGAAAATGTCGTTTTGATATTCCACCACGCGATCGTGGCCGATGATGCTGACCCCCTCGTGGAGGTGAGAAAGGATCCGCTCCAGCTTGTCGCGTTCGGACTCGACGGCATCCTGGGCCTTTTTCAGCTCGGTGATATCCCGAAACGACTCAACAACACCGATAATGTCACCTTCCGGGCCCATAAACGGCGTGGCGGTGAGAATACAGGGGATGTATATCCCGTCCGGCCGTTCTTTATCCACATAACTCTCAACTGCTTCCATGCCGTTTATAATTCTGTGGATGGGACATTCCTTGGTAAAACAGGTCGGTCCGGAAAAAATCTCGTGGCATTTTTTACCGATGGCGTCACTCTCGCTGACGCCGGTCAGGCGCTCGAAGGTATTGTTGACTTTCAGAACGTTGAAGTCGCTGTCCACCAACCGCATGGCCACCGAGGCGGTCTGGAAGATCTGGTCCAGCTCGGCATGGGCCTGCTGCAGATCCCGCTCCATTTTTTTGCGGTCCGAGAGATCAAAAAAAGCTTCCAGGAGATGCTCTTTTCCATTGTAATTCACATGGGTGACACTCTTTAAAATCGGTAGCTGGCTGCCACCGGAGGTCAGCAGGACGCGTTCGGACAGGTCTAAGCTTTGCCCGCCATCCAGAATCGGGCAATTGCCGATTTCAGCCGGGCACAGGTTTTTGTGGCAGACCTTATTTTCGATGGCATCTTTGGGAGATCCGATTAATTTAATGGCGTTGGAGTTAACCCAGCTGATTTTGCGGCTGTCGGCATCGACCAGTATAATTCCGGCAGGATTGTTCTCAAGAATCCGGGAAAGTTCTTTTTCGCGGTCCGCCAGAGCCGTCTCCGTGCGCTGGCGGATATTGATACTTCGTTGGGCGTAAATGCTGAAAAGAATAATTAAAACCGTGACAAGCAGGCGTTTCCAGATTTCATGAACGTCCGGAGTAAACACATGCTCCAGAAAATGGCCCTGGCCGAAAACGGTGATGTGCATCAACGATTCCAAAAGCCAGTATAAAAATCCAACTCCGATGCCGATCCATATAAAATTCTGAGTCGAAACGATTGAATTTAACCGGCGAACCTTCTCCATAATCCACCTCATTCCCAAGATTAAATTTGCTGACGGCTATCCGGCAATGACGGTATAATCTGCAAAATGTTCCGGGGGGGTCGGCATTATAGAACGGTTTCAAGGGGTTACGCGTTTTGCGCAGGTTCAGCCCAGGCTATCCGGATTCGAATTGAATATGTATTTCGTCAAGCGGTTTCCGTTCTTTTTCTAATTTGTCATTAACACTTACAACATAGAAGCGTTAAAAGCAATTATTTAATGATAGGCCAAAGACTTAACAAACGATTTGTGTGTGCATAAAAAGTGCTTATGTTATTGGTGCCTAACCCGGACGAGCCGGAATTAAAAATCGAAGATTGATGGATTCGTAAAAAGTGAGAATTTCGGTTTTTGTTGATTGTAACACGTTGAAATTACAAGCCCTGAAATTTTGGCTGTCTGCTTTTTGTGCCTTTTTGCGGCCAAATCAAGTTTGCAAATTGAATATTTTCTGCACCGATCTCTTCCCCAAAAAAAAGCTCAAGTTAGGTGTGAATTATAAAATTTTCAATCCAGGAAATGTGTTATGAAGAAAATATATACTTTCATGGTCGTCATCATTCTGATTTTGCCGGCGTACGCCCAACAGGAAGCTGAGCAATTACTTAAAGCGATCGTCAAGGTAAAATCAACCATACCCAATGAGGCGCGTACAGCCGGTGTTTTGGGAACCACACGCGAAGGAAATGGTGTCCTGATTGACTCTGATGGGCATATTCTAACGATTGGATATCTGATA
>CALZJV010000683.1 GCA_945787595.1 uncultured Desulfobacterales bacterium
ATCTCCCGCAGAAGGAGTGATCTGCTATATAAATACGACCCAGCCCGGACCACAGCTATTCAAAGGGCAATCCCAATGAATAGTGCTCGTACTCAGTCGGCCCGACCAATAATTCTTTAGCTTCGTTTTCATAGGCCAGGCGTGTCTCACTGTTTTTCCAGGCTTCCCAGGCTTCTATATCCTGCCACATCGATACCACCGTGACCTGAGACGGATCTTCCAGGCGTTGCATGGTCTCCGACGATATATAGCCGGGCTGTCGCATCGCCCCGTTACGGTTGTTAATCAATAATCTCGCTGCTACTTTTAAACTTTCGTCTTTAAATTTGCGTTTGATCAAAATTTTTACAGCCATAGTACCCTCCCTTCTTTCACCTAAATTGAGGCGGATCTTCGACCTCGACAATCGCCCAGCTTAGGGTTCAATAAAAAAGGCCTATCCATTTTATAAGATATCTCCCCCTGTACGGAGAAGATACCGATGAATCAAGCGTTGGGTTGGGGTATTTCCGCACTGGCAAAGCTTTTTGGGACGCCCTCGTATGGGGTTCGCCGGTTGTACCTCAGGGTCTTCGGATCACGCATCGTCTTCAATATGTCAATGCTGTCCTTTAAACCTTTGTTGACCCGGCACATCTCCAGGCCCATGCCGACAATCTGAGCAACTGCCTGGACGAAATTGACGTCGTTTAAAGTGAACTCCCAGGGCTCGGCCGTGTAAACCCGCATACATCCGATCAGATTGTCGCCAATAATGATCGGGACCGAAAGAATCGAGGCGATGCCCTCTCTGATAGCATCTTCAGGGTACTGAATCCGGGGGTCATCGGCAACGTCGAAAATGGCCACCGGTTGTCTATCCTGAAGGGATGCCGCAATCGAACGAAGAGAGCTGACCGGTCCCTTGTTCAGATATTCCTCGCTTAACCCAAAGCTGCCGGTCAGCTTGAGTTCGTCGCTCTTGCGGCTGAACAGGAACAGGGTGCAGCCTTTAACCTTTAGGGCATTGGTGACGCCCTCGACTGTGATCAGCACGATCTCTTCCGGTTCCCGGATCGTGGATATGGCTTTGGTAATGCGAACCAGGCTTTCATAAGTGATGATGGGCTTTTCCATGCTGACCTCCTTTCTTTATAGATTAATACCGGCTGTGTTCAGGTCGACGACCATCTGCAATTAAAAGGCCTCCGAAGGCTAAAACCCACCCTCAGAGGCTAGCTGTTGGCATTTTCTGGAAACCCTTTTTCATGGTTCTTGTCACCAAAGTTAGGGGTTAGATAGGACGGCGCTTTGATAATGGATGACAGTAGAAAAAATATGTCCAGGATTAGATTCGGCTCACAGTTCGATTCAGGAAGAGATCAACTAAGAGGATGAGAAGCAGTCGCGCAGTGCACTTCAGGGCAACATGTGATGCATACTCTCAAATGTATCTAAATATCTACCTAAATTTGTTACCCTTGTCAAGAAATTACTAACTCTACAAGTCCCTATTTATCTTTTCATGATGCATAAATCGAGCACTTCTGCACCGCCATGGCCGCTTCCTGCAGGGCTTCGGCAAAGGTTGGATGCCCGTGAACGGTGCGGGCGATGTCTTCAGAGCTGGCATTGAACTCGAGGGCCAGCACACATTCGGCAATCATGTCCGCTGCCCGGGGTCCGATGATGTGAACCCCCAGCACCCGGTCGGTTTTTTTGTGGGCAATGACTTTGACAAACCCTTCGGTTTCACCCATGCAGCGGGCCCGGCCGGCGCCGGAGAAAGGATAGGTGCCGGTGCAAAATTCAATGTCACGTTCTTTAGCCTGTTCTTCGGTGATTCCCACAGAAGCCACCTCCGGCCAGGTGTAGATCACGGAGGGAATCGCATCGTAGTTCACTTCGCCGGGTTTGCCGGCGATACATTCGGCCGCTGCGATCCCTTCGGCAGAGGCTTTATGGGCCAGCATCGGACCGGGTACCAGATCGCCGATGGCATAAATGGTGGGGATATTTGTGCGATATGATGCATCCACCAGCAGGTGTCCGGTGTCGGGTTCTGTTTTTATACCCACTTCTTCTAGTCTCAAGCCCGTTGTACGCGGCCTGCGCCCGACGCTGATTAAAAGACGGTTGCAGGATAACGCTTCCCGGCCCTTTTTAGTTTCAAGGTCCACCCGCACGGATTTGCCGGCGATCTTGGCACCGGTCACTTTGGTTTGCATATGGAATTTAATGCCCTGACGCTTGAGAACCCGCTGCAGTTTACGTCCCACCTGACCATCCAGGGTGGTCGCAATTTTAGGCAGCATTTCAATCACGCTTACCTTTGCACCGAGGCGCAGCCACACCGAGCCTAACTCCAGTCCGATGTAACCGCCGCCCACGATGACGAGGTGTTTGGGAACGGCATCAAAATTTAAGGCTTCACGGGAGCTGACAATATGGTGTCCGTCAAACTCAAGACCCGGCAGCGATACCGGCTCACCGCCGGTGGCAAGGATGATCGCATTGGCCTGAAAGCTTGAATGCTCACTCTTTTTAGCTCCTGGGAAATGTTTTACCACCTCGACGCGATCCGATCCGGCCAGCTTGGCTGTGCCGTGGATGATGTCGATTTTATGGCCTTCAAGAAGCCGTTTGACGTTTTCAGTCAGCTCCTCAACAACTTTTTCCTTGCGGGCCATCATGGTGGGTAGATCCAGACTTACCCGACCGGTCTTGATGCCGTGGACGGCGAGCTGTTCTCTGGCCAGGTGATAGTATTCACTGGAATCCAGCAGGGCTTTGCTGGGTATGCAACCGACATTCAGGCACACGCCTCCCAGGCGCGGTTCTTTTTCGATACAGGCGACTTTCAGGCCACCGCAGCCACATATCCGCCGGGACCACTGCCTACGACTACCAGATCGTATTTTTCTTTATTAGCCATCATTGCATCCTTCAGATGTACAATAGTAGGTTTTCAGGCAACGTCAAAGTAGACTCTAACCGACTCAGATAAAAGCAATTTGCTTTTTGGAGCCAAATTGGCAATTACTTGGGAAAATGAGAATTTTTAACGAGAACTTCGGGTCTTTAATGCCTTCTTTGTCCTTAACCCTGAACGTTCAACCCCCTGGCCCAGTCCTGACTTTACTTTGCTCAATTATTTAGATTCATATTTGGGAACCTGACACGGAACGTAATATGATCTTATAAGTCGTACTCCCCGAGGCCGCTTCCAGCCCGTAGGGCTTCCAGGCCGGAGGGTAGGCTACGAGCCCGCTTCCAGCCCATAGGCCTACAGGCCGGCTTCCGGCTCGTAGAGCTTACAGCTCGGAGAGAGGGGAGGCCAGGGCGGGCTGAACCTGTGAACGGTTACCCTGTTTTAAATCTCCATCATGATTCGTTCCGGGTTTTCCACACACTCCTTGATGCGTTTTAGGAAAGTGACCGCCTCTCTGCCGTCGACAATACGATGGTCGCACTTCGTCATCGATTACCACCGGGCGTTTTTCGATCTTGTGCATCCCCAGAATGGCGCTTTGGGGGGTGTTCAAAATGGGCGTACTCAACAGGGACCCGTAAACACCGCCATTGCTGATGGTAAATGTGCCGCCCTCCAGATCGGAGAGTTGTAGGCGATTTTTATCAATCTTTTTTACATAGTCCACAATGGCCAATTCCAGCCCGGCGAAACTCAGCATATCGGCATGACGAATCACCGGGACCACCAGGCCACGCGCCGAACCGATCGCCACCCCAATATGATAATAGTGGTGCTCGATGATATCTTTGCCGTCAACAAAGGCATTAATTTGAGAAAACTCCTTGAGTGCTTCGATGCAGGCTTTGATAAAAAACGACATGAATCCCAGACCAACACCGTATTTCTGCTTGAAGGTTTCTTTATACTGCTGACGAATGGCCATGACATGAGCCATATCTATTTCATTGAAAGTCGTCAGCATGGCCGTGCTGTGTTTGGCCTCCAGAAGCCGGGCTGCAATGCGCTGACGAATTTGACTCATCGGTTTCCGGTTGGTGCGTTCTTCACCGGAAACGGCTTTTTCAGGCGCCATCACAGCTGAAGTCTCCTTGGCCTCGGCGGCTGTTGCCTGATCGGAGGTGCCGACGGAGATCGGAGCCCGCCCGCTCTCAAGGTATAAAAGCACATCTGATTTGGTAACGCGGCCAGCGGGGCCGGTTCCCGTTATTTGAGCAGGGTCCAGATTTTTCTCCGCCATTAGGCGTCTCACCGACGGCGCAAATTGCACCCTATTCCCGGACTGAGGCAGGAGCGTTTCAACCACGGGTTCCGGTTGCGGCACCGCCGCTTCGGCGATCTTGGCTGTAGGAGCCGCAGGAGCACTTTCGGTGGTTAATCCCGGCACTGTCGGTTCTACCGGGGCAGGGGTTGCTTCAACTTCTTCTTCACCTATTTTGACCACACGCTCGTCTGCTGTTTTTGCAGCCATGCCGGTGTCCAGAGTACCGACCACGGCGCCGATGGCAACCGTTTCCCCCTCCGGTACCTTAATCGAAAGCACGCCATCGGCCTCGGCCACCACCTCCAGGGTGACCTTATCGGTTTCAATGACAAACAGCGGCTCGTCATTTTTTACCAGATCGCCAGCGGTTTTAAACCATTGAGCCAGCAGCGCCTCTGTTACAGATTCTCCCACGCTGGGTACTTTGATTTCTATAAGCATATTGATTCCTTGATATGTCCTCTAAATATTATCCCCGTTTAGTTCCGATCTACCGGCATATGGCGCCAGGTTTTAGTCCAGCCGCTGGTCTGAAAAGCGACCAGTCTGATCGGAAAAGAAACTGATGAACGTCGAACATCGAACGTTCAACATCGAACGTCGAATGAATGTATTCTGTCTGTTTAAAAAAGACTGAGCGAAGCGACATCCACCATTCGTCAATTGTCATTCGTCATTCGTCATTCCAGGCCCTAGCTCACCTCCATGGGTTCTCTTTTCCCTGCCGCACGGCCCACTGCTTTTTTGATAATCCGGTTTTGCTCCTGCTTAAATATCGCCGGAAAACCCGTGGCCGGACTGCAAGCCGGCTCTCTGCCGATATAAGTCAGGGTTTGTTTTGTTAGGCTCTCAAGCCGGGGTTTGATAAATTGCCAGCCGCCCATATTTTCAGGTTCTTCCTGAACCCAGCACCAATTTTTTGAACGGGAATATTTTTTTACCACCCTTTTCAATTGGTCCTCGGGAAACGGGTAAAACTGTTCCACCCGCACAATGACGACATTGCTGCTATCGAGGTCCCTGCGCCGGGCGGACAGTTCATAATAAATCTTCCCGCTGCAAAACAGGATTGTTTTCGGATTTTTTGCGCCATTGGGATCGTCGAGAACTGCCTGAAAAGAATCGCCGGCAAGTTCATCAAGGGTCGATATGGCTGCAGGATGGCGCAAAAGACTTTTGGGCGTCAAAATCACCAGCGGTTTACGAAAATTGCTTTTTGCCTGACGTCGCAGGAGATGAAAATACTGGCTGGGGGTCGAGGGATTGCAAATTTGGATATTGTCCGCGGCGCACAGCTGCAAAAAACGCTCCAGTCGGGCACTGGAGTGTTCAGGGCCCAAACCTTCAAATCCATGTGGCAACAACAACGCCAGACCGCTCAGGCGTTGCCATTTGGATTCTCCGCTGATAATGAACAGATCAATGATTGATTGCGCATTATTGGCAAAATCACCAAACTGGGCCTCCCAGAGAACCAGGCCATGGGGTTGGGCGACCGAATATCCATATTCAAATCCAAGAACGCCGGCCTCCGACAGCAAACTGTTGTACACCCGAAAAGGCGCCTGGTTTTTATCCAACTCATTAAGCGGTATATACCTCTTGCCGGAGCGGGTATCCACTAGAACGCTGTGCCGCTGACTAAATGTTCCCCGGCCGCTGTCCTGACCGCTGAGGCGAATGGGAGCGCCCTCGGTCAGCAAAGTGGCAAAGGCCAGCGCTTCCGCACCGGCCCAATCAATTCCGTAACCTCGTTCCGCGGCCTCCAGCCGTTTTAGCAGCAGTCTTTCAAGTTTCGGGTTTAAAGCAAAGTTATCGGGAGTTTTATTCAACTTGCGGGCCAGCGCGATGAGGGTTTTTTCTTCTACACCAGTATCTATCGGATCATGGCTATAAACTGCTTTAATCTCTTGCCAGTTTTCATAAAAAAGAGGAAACGGAAACGGGCATTCGCTTCCGTGAACGGTATCGTAGGCGGTATTTAAACTATCATTAATTGTTTTTTCAAGATTATCAATCTCATCTTTTTGAATAATTTGTTCTTCCAGCAGTTTTTCGGCATAAATCCGGTGCAAAGAGGGCCGCTGTCGAATTTGCTCGTACATCAACGGCTGGGTGAAATAAGGTTCATCACCTTCGTTGTGCCCGTAACGGCGATAACAGACCACGTCGATCACGACATCTTTACCGAATTCCCAGCGGTAGTCGGCGGCAAGTTGAAATATGTGGACAACTGCTTCGGGGTCTTCCCCGTGCACGTGAAAAATCGGTACCATCAGCATTTTGGCGATATCGGTGGAATATCGGGTGGAACGGGCATCTTCGGGCAGGGTGGTGTATCCGATCTGGTTGTTGATCACCAGATGAATCGTACCGCCGGTTCGATAACCCTCGAGCTGGGACATATTCAGGGTCTCGGTCACAATTCCCTGTCCGGCAAAAGCGGCATCGCCATGGATCAATAAAGGCAGCACCTTGTTGCGGCTTTGGTCTGCCAGGATATCCTGCCGGGCCCGCACAAATCCTTCCACCACCGGATTCACCGATTCCAGATGGCTTGGATTGTTCATTAAGAAAATCCGCAGGTTTGAACTTTGTGTGCTTTTTATATCCGTCAGATAACCGTTGTGATATTTTACATCCCCGGTACCTACCAGATCATCCGGATCGTAGCAGCTTTCAAACTCTGAAAAGATGTCTTCATAGGGCCTTTTTAAAAAATGGGCCTGTACATTTAATCGTCCCCGATGGGCCATGCCCAGAATGATTTCCCGACACCCTTTCTGAGCCACATGCTCAGCCAGACCATTTAAAGCCGGGATAATGGCATCGCCGCCTTCGAGGGAAAAACGTGTTACCGCCAGATATTTTTTGTTGACGAACTGCTCGAACAGGGCTGCCTGGAATAGATTGTCCAATATACGACGTTTGACCGGGGTGTCGAAATTGGGTTGATTAAGCCCCGGTTCCATCCGATCGAGCAGCCAGTTGCGTTCCTCCGGATCCTGCAGATGCATGAATTCGACACCGATGGAATGAGCGTATGTTTTCTTAAGAGCTTCAATAATATTTCGCAACGGCGCTTGGCCGGATGTCGAAAACCGCGGGGCAACAAATTCTGAGTCAAGATCTTCAGGTGTGAAATCGAATGCCTCCAGATTTAAAAGCGGATGATCGATCGGACACGCTGACAGTGGATCCAGGCAAGCCAAGAGATGGCCGAGATCCCGATATCGATAAATTAGGGCCTGCACCCGGGCCTGGCGCTCCAGCCGGTCTTTATCGACGGCCTTTACCGCTGCCGTTTTATCTGAGACCGCCAGTTCAAAACCATCAAAAAAAAAGCGCCAGTCCCGTGAGAGCGTATCAGGCGCTTTTTTCCATCGCTTATACTGGGCCTCAATATATTCAGCATTCCAGGTAGCCGTGATATCCATGGTCATTATACCTGTGATAGACTTCCAGATAAAGTTTTTGGACTGCGTTATCAGTTGCCCCCCTTCAACAACGTACTAATTGTACGCCTTACTCAGGAAGGCTCCTTCTAGTCCGCTGAAAGAGGACCAAAAGCATTATCTGAAAGCCTAGAAATAGTAATGCCGGTCGGAAACGGTCCTCCGACACCCCCCAATGAGAGACGGAGGCAGCCCAATGCGTCTAAGGCGGATAATAGGGAAAATAAGGTTGCCTGTCAAATTATAAATGCTATGTTTTTATTAACCTAGGCTGAAAGGTTCAGGCCTGCCCTGGCCTCCCCTCTCTCCGAGCTGTAAGCTCTACGAGCAGGAAGCCGGCCTGTAAGCCTACGGGCTGGAAGCGGGAACCGCTCAGTTTAGTACCTATTTATTGAAATCACATCATGTTTGCGCATGATTTATGCCATAATCAGACTGAATATTTTAGGAATGCTATCGATTTTAATAGAAAAGACAAAGACAGAGCGAAGCCTCCGGCTCGTAGGGGTTGTAGCGCCTACGCCTCGGAGAGCGATACCACAAATCTTCAATCTTAAATCGTCAATATTCAATTCCGGCTTGTCCGGGTTGGGTATTTATTTTAATATTGAAATAGGGTAATTTAGCGGGATGGGAATTCTAAGACGTTTGCTTAGTGCTTCGATTCACAATGACAGTGACATATAATTATTGACCAATTAAACATAGTTGCTTACTCAGCACTAAGTCCTGAGTGAGTAAATACGGTATCGCATTTACGAATCGCTGGACTTAGCTAGTGCCCATCCATAAATCGGTTAAAATTAGTTTGGGCACTATATGGTGTTTCCAATCCAGAAATGCGGATTTTTGTCCAAGGTCAAGGAAATCAAACGTTTGTGCGGAGACGTAGCTGGCTGCGTCGCACAAACAAACGCGCTGATTGACGCCGAGATTGGGTAAAAAAACCATTTATGGATGGAAACAAGCTAATAGCCTGCACTTGACAACAACTTTCGGATTGAAAAAATCATGGCAGATATTGACATCCCTAAAGACAAAATTGAATTCAGGTATTTTATTCTAGAGGTTATTGGAACTCTGACTGCGATGATCGAAGAAAAAGATCCTTTTTTAAAAAAGCATTCTGTGCGTGTGGCCGACAATAGTGCCAATTTTTGCGAGGAGTTTAAGATCTTTGATGAAGAGGGAATTGAATCAATTTATTATGCCGGTATGCTGCACGATATCGGCATTATCGGGGTACCTGTAGATATATTACAAAAAGTCGACCAACTTACCGAAGAGGAAATGATCTGGATCAAAAAACATCCCGTCCGCGGGGAAAAAATTCTCTCCGATCTCGATTACCTGAAAGAGATTTTGCCGATGATTCGCCACCACCATGAAGCAATAGATGGAAGCGGCTATCCAGATGGTTTGAAAGGTAGCGAGATTCCCCTCGGCGGCAGGATCCTGTGTCTGTTCAATTATTTTGACAGTCTGGTATTTCCCCGTTCCTCCAAACAGGCAATGAGTACAAAAGATGCACTGGCAGCCATCAAAATCGAGGCGGGTACGTTGTTTGATGAAAATCTAGTTCCGGATTTTATGAAGTTCATGGACTCAAACTCCGGTAAATCACCGGATTTTATGTTAAAAAAAGAGACGACCTCCATGAAGCAAATCTTCACAACCATTTTTAAAAAATTTATGGCCGGAAAGCTAAAGCCGCCGGTAATGCCTCAGGTCGTCCGGGATATACAAGAGGTGATTAAACGGCCGGCATCAGGCTCTGATGAATTGGCTAAAGTCATCGAAATAGATCCGGTCATATCCCTGCGCTTGATTTCTGTCGCAAACAGTCCGATCTACCGCGGGGTTATAGAGATTCGCAATGTAAAAAAAGCGATTCCGCGTCTGGGCCTAAAGGAAACCCTCAACCTCGTCATTGCCATCGCCAATAAAGGTCTGTATGAAACCGATAAGGTTCAATATAAAATTTTGATGGATAAACTGTGGGGACACTCACTGGCCTGTGCCTATGGCGCCAAATTGATCGCTCAGAATTTGAAACTCGAGGATCCGGAAAACTTTTTTTTGATGGGTCTGACCCATGATATCGGTAAAATTCTATTGCTGAAGGCGTTTAGCGGGGTTTCCAAGCAAAAAAGGTTAAACATGGACGCGATCATGGCCAATATTCAAGAAGCCCACATCAGCCTTGGCAGCTTGCTTGTCAAACGCTGGGGATTCGATGATAAATTTATTGACGTCATCACTCACCATGAAGACACGAATTTTAGCGAGGATGCGCCACATGAAATACTCGTCGTTCATTTGGCCAATATGCTCACCCGCATACTCGGTTTTAGCCTGTTTGAAGAAGAAGTGGATTTTACCGAGCTTCAATCCGCCCAGATTCTCAAAATAGCGCCGGAAACCCTAGAAAGCATCGGGCAGGAACTCAAGCAGATCCTTCAGAGTGTTGCGCACCTTTTTTGAGAAAATGGCCGCTATCCTA